>DAOWIC010000327.1 GCA_030641085.1 Calditrichota bacterium | reverse complement strand
TCCAGCAACAGCATGGTTGAGGCGAGCGCAAACGGGAAATACAGAGCGTAAATTGCCCCGGCAATCAGCGCCGGTGTTCGTCCGATCAGGCGCACAGCTATCAGGATCAGCAGCAGGTTTGACAGCAGGTCTATGAGTATCCCGAAGGTTCGCGCGATGTCAAAGTCGGCCACCGGTGAAAGGGCGAAAATAACCGCCAGCGCCGCCGGATAGAGCGGTCCGCTGAAAAAGAGCTCATCGCGGGCCTCTGTCAGCGAATGCGGAGTGTAGGCCAGCCATTCGATCTCTTCGCCCTGGATATACTTGTCGTAATAACGCTTGAACTGGTTTCGATCCGCATTGTCGTCGGTGACCGGTGCCGCGCCGGAATTGTCGATATAAGATATCAGCCCCAGTCCGGCCGCGGCATAACGCCGGGCATCCCACATAACCGGCAAGACCTCGCCGAAAACGAGAAACCCAAACCGTATCAGGGCCGAAAGGATGAGGATTATATACAGCCAGCGCTGGAACAGTTGTTGCGACACGATTACCCCACCTGCAAAGGCATACCGATTATGCCTGGTGTCGGATTGCTGATTTAGCAAGGAATATATGTCTTCCGACGAACGAGTTCAACCTCAATTCGGAACAGACGGGTCAGTCCGGTTCGGTCGCCTCTTCCTCGAGCGTTTTCAGCGAAAGGTGCCTTTTCTTCAGGAAATAGAAGCCCATGAGGGTAACTGTGATATACTGCGCAGCATGGAGCACCAGCGCGCACGACAGCGCCCGTTCATCAGTGATGCCGTAGAGACTAAGCGAAATTACTACGCCGCTGTGGTAGACTCCGAGAAAGCCCGGTGTGGATGGCGCCAGGATCATAATCGAGACGACCACCAGCAGCACAAAGGAAGCATCGAACGGAATGTCAAAATCGAACGCCAGAAAGACGAAGTAGTTCGAAACGCCCATCACGAACCAGATCAGAAATGTATGAAGGGTGACAAGCATGACCGCGCGGAAATCGGTCAGAAACTGAAGGCCGTGGGAAAATTTAAGAATGACACCCTTGATAAGCTCTTTCACGCGGTCCGGGAGGAAAAAGAGATACCTGGTCAGCAGGTTGCCGACCTGGTTCGGTTTCAGAGCCATAACCAGCATAGCGATCAGGCCGACCAGAGCGATCACTATCGCCATGTTGGTTGCCACGATCATACTGTCATTCACCTGATCACGAAGGCTGTCTGAGAACCAGACGATGGTGCCGAAAATGATCAGTAGCGCCCCAAGGTCGAAGACAGTCCTTTCAACAAAAATCGTCGCGAGTGACGCCGATTTGGTGATCTCTTTGTCCTGACTGGCAAGTGAATATGCCCTGACAAACTCACCCAGCCGGAGCGGCAGAACATTGTTGGCCATAAAACCGACACAGGTGGAGGCGAGCAGGTCCGGGAACCCGACTCTTTTGATCGGGTCGATCATAAATTTCCAGCGCCAGGCGCGAAGGTACATGGTCAAAACTATCAGCATGACATTTGGCACCAGCCAGATATAATCTGCCCCCTTTAGAGCCTGAACCAATTTACCGAAATCGATATTGCGAAACAGCACCCAGATCAACACCGCCGAGATGGCCAACCCCAGCAGGAAATAGGTCGCTCTCTTTGTTTTTCTCGTCATCGGTTCTTCCCCCCCAATTCAAGTATCAGCTTCTCAAACTTGCGAGCCGCGCTGTCCCAGTTGAATTCCTCGGCCCACTTAAGCCCGCCCTGTTCGAGCTTATGTCTTAAAGCCTCGTCGGTCAGCACCGCCAGCAGTTTTTGAGTCAGTTGCTCGATATTGCCGTACTCGTATAGAAACCCGGTCTCACCGTCCCGTACCGAATCGCGCAAGCCCGGCGAATTGGCCGCGATTACAGTCGTTCCGACCGAGTTCGATTCGATATTGGTCAGCCCCCAGCCCTCTTTCAACGACGGCAGGACGGCGACATGAGCGCGACGCATCCGCTCGACCTTTTCTGCCGATGGCACAAAACCGGGGAATTCTACATGATCGGCTACATTGAGCTTCTGCGCCAGCGATTTCAGTTGTGGCTGGTAATCCCCCGCGCCGACCACCATCAGACGCGCCGAAGGAAGTTTCTCGCGCACCCGGCTGAACGCCTCAATCAGATGCTGCACCGATTTATATTTTTTGATGCGACCGAGATACAGGATTGTCGGCCGTTCATATTTCGTGACCGACGGATCGTACGAATAAAGCTCACGATCGATGCCGCAGTGAATGATCGAAATATTCTCCCTCGGGACGCCGCGGGAGGCGATATCATCGGCAGTCGATTCGGAGATCACATTGTACGGTAATCCCCGGTAGAAAGGCACCATCGGCCTTTCGGCCAAATAGATGTAAGTTCCTAAAACGAAGTTAATCTCGTGAAAGACAGTCGTCGCAAACAGGTGCGGCACCACCACCAGCGTTTTTATGTCCAGATAGAGCGGCGTATAGAAAGGAATCTTGTTCACATCCTCGATGAGAAGATCGAAACGATTCTGACGGGTCAGCTTTCTCAAATGGAACGGAGCTATCAGGTTAAAATTGTAGCGGTTGCCGCGCCTGATAATCCTGATTCCCTCTGTCTCCTCTTCTGCCTTGCAGCCCTTCCATCCGGAGCAGAACAGGGTTACCTCATGGCCGTATTTCACCAACCGGCGTAAAAGTTCTTCAAGGTGAACCTCGGCACCGCCGCCGTAAGGGTTCTTCAGGTCGTTCCAATTGAGGGCGAGCATTTTCATCAGGGTGTTCCGCCGGAGGCTTCGATGCGCCTGAGCTCCTGGTCGAGACCTTTCATCAGACGAACAACATCCTGATCATCCGGATGCAGCGTCAGCCAATCCTCCATCAGACTCCGCAGTAGATCGTATTGACGATTTTCATAATACATAAACAGGAGTTCATCGAAAGGCGGTTTGTAGTCCGGGTTTTTAGCCATGATCTCCCTGAGAATCGTTTCCGCCCGGCCGTCGTTGCCCAGCCCCGACTCCACCCGCCCCAGCAGAGTTTTCAGCCACTTCTCATCACCGTACCGAGCGCTTTCATCGATCAGGTTGATCAAATCCTGCCGCCGATTGTGCTGGCTGTAAAAGGCCGCCAGATAGTTGATCGCATCGGTGGCGTAAGGAATCCGCTCGACACAATCGCGCATGAGTTCTTCCATGCGTTCCAGTTCCCCGGCGTTACGCAGTGAATCGGCCACCTGAATGAACATACGGGCGTAGTTGCTGGTCAACCGGAGGGAGGTTGGGTCTTTATACACGGTCGTGTCGGCGATACCGCGATACTGGAATGCACCGGGCATAGTGAGTAGAGCGACGCAGTCATCGATATCTTTGCGCATGCCGCCGCCGGTGCGGTTCATTCGCCAGACCATGCCCCTCATCGACAGGAGCGAGTCTATCGACCGACCGCGATACATCCGCACGGATCCCGGACTGGTGATGCAGAAATTCATCGGTCGTTGCTTGAAGTTCTGCGCGATAATGTCGGTAACAACCTGATCCTGAAGGCGGTAAACAGCACCGGAGGCATCGCGCACTATACGCAACTGATCTATCTCGCGATCATCCCAGCTTAAGTTGAGTCCGAAGGTGGAACGCAACTGTTTGATGTACCAGGTGGTATTGGCCAGCGACAGGTTGACGCAGACAACATCCTGGCGTATTCCGTACGCCTCCTGCAAGCACCAGACCGGGAAAGTATCGTTGTCGCCGGATGTAAACAGGACCGCGTTTTCATCGGCCGAGACAAGGATATTCCAAGCATAGTCAAAGGCCATGTAGTTGTTCGAACGATCCGACATGAAGTAATTGTTGGCCAGGGCGATTCCGGGAGTCAGGAAAAAGAGCATCGACACGCCAATTATCACCTTCTGCACCACAGGCCGCATTTTGGCGACAAGTTCCCGGACAAACTGCACCAGGAACGTAAGTCCCAGGCCCATCCCCAGACCGAAAAGCATAAAGGCGGGCGTGAAGAAATAATCACGGTCGCGCACTTCAATATGGTCACCGCCGGTGACCGCGTGCTGCATAGTGCCGTCGGCAAAATTCATGTACAGCACGAGACCGATGGATGATATCAAAAGCAACACCAGAAACGGTGCGCCCAGTTTGGGCCTACGCCGGGTGATCTCCCAGATACCAAACAGTCCCAGAACGAACAACAGAATAAACCGTGGTCCACTGACACCGTACTGCTGACTGAAAAAGCGCCAGAAACCCATGCGCTGAAAGTCGCCCAACTGGTTGGTCCATTCGCCGCGCCGCTTGAACATCCGCTCAATCATCGACTGCCGGATATACTGTCGCCGCTCGATGAAATCTATCGTGGCCTTGAGACTCTGCGAGGGGTTGTTTTCGTTTATTCGCGGATGTTGCGCCGATCTGATGGGAATGAAGAGGTGTACCGAGTGGCCAAGCACTGCCACAAGAATTATCAGCAAGGCGTTGCGCCAACCAGGTAGTTTGAACACCAGTCCGGCTACCGTTATCAGAACCAGGCCGGCGGCCGCCCCGATGAAAAACAGCTCGACGTTTACCATTACCAGCGAGGCCAGCGCGAACGCAAGCAGGATGAGCCAATTCAGCCAGTGACGCAGGAAGAACAGCAACAGCGCGCCGAGCACTACCGAACAGACGATAAACGCGTGGTAACCGTGTATGGCGTACAGGGCAACCGTCATCACGGCCGTAGTCAGAACAAAGCCGGCTGCAATTATATAATGCCGATCGCGTTCGGTATGCTTCTGGGACAGGAAATACTTGTACGACAGAAACAACCCAAATAGCATCAAGGCGACAAAGAAGATCAGACTCAGCGTCGAAAACACGTCCATCGGCACGTTTATCGATGATCCGGAGGCGGCCATGATTGCGTTAAGGCCGACCGGGATAATGGGAATGACCGCAAGCAGGAATCCCGCCCCGACATACATGTAAACCGACGGTATCTTCTCGTAGGAGAAGACGTAAAACAAGTAGAACAGCAGCACGATCAGGGCCGGCAGATAAAAGGGAACCTCGCCGGACTTTGTCGAGAGAGCAAAAATCAGGTAGAGTTCAAGGACAAAAAAAGCGCCCAGCGCCAGCCAGACTTGTGACGGTGTGTCTTTCTTCAGCATGAATGCCAGAGCCACTACCGGGATCACCAGGAACGTGGTCATGTGCACCCCGATACCAACGAAACCGATAAAGGTAATCAGCAGCATCAACCGCTCGCCCCGGGCGGTGCCCTTGTTCTCCGTGTAGATCAGGGTCAGCCAGATTACGGCCCTAATCATCATCATTGACAGGCCGTAGACTTCGGTTTCAACTGAGTTGTTCCAGTTGGTCAGTCCAAACGCAAGGAAAAACGCCCCGCCGCCGCCGCCGGCATAAATCAGGAATCGTGTGAGAGGAGAATTGTCGGACGTGAAACAGGCGCGAAGAATTCGCACCACCACCAGATAGCCGAACATGGCGGTAAAAGTAGATGGTACCGCCGAGAGCATGTTGACCCGGACACCGATATCGGATGACCACGGGATAATTGAAAAGATGCGTCCGAGAAGAACGTAAAGCGGAGTTCCGGGCGGATGAGGAATGCCGAGGAGCGAGCAGGCGGCGATAAATTCACCGCAGTCCCAAAAGGAAACTGTCGGTGCCAGCGTGAGCAGATAAACAACGGTGGCGGTCAGCCAGACGCCAAAAGCTACAACCGCGTTTACGGGATCGACTTTTTCGCGCAGGTTTTTCGTCATCATTCGCCGTTAATATCGCTCGCCGCTGTTTTAGTATCGCACCAGATGATTGTAAGTTATCTTCTGAAGCGACTAATATATGAGCTTTTCAATCCGATGTCCAACTATTTCACCCGGAACATGGATATCCGGTTCCCTCCATTTAGAGGTTAAAATCAACTATTCTCCATCCTGCTGACATAGTTGTCAAGGATACCGTTGATGAATTTCGACGATTCCCCGGTGGAAAATTTCTTGGCCAATTCGATCGATTCGTTCAGGGCGACCTTTACCGGAATGTCGGGCATCTTTTCCAGTTCGGTCAGGCCCATACGGAGAATCGTCCGATCAATAGCGGCGATCCGTTCCAGCGCCCAGTTTTCCGCCAGAACGCGTATCTGTTCGTCGGCCCATTCACGGTTCTCCTGTACCAGGCGCAGAAGGGCTCGGGCATAATCAAGGTTGCGCTCACTCAGATGCTCATCGGCGATCAGTTTCTTGAAAGCCGTCTCGGGGCCGTCCTCACCATGCTCGCAGGCATACAGCGCCTGAAGAACCAGTTCACGCGCCAGACGTCGCGGTGATGACTTCATTTGGCCTCGAGAGTGCTATACAGGTTGACCATCTCGATCGCCGCGGCAGCCGCATCCCAGCCCTTGTTGCCGGCTTTGGTGCCGGAGCGCTCGATCGCCTGCTCCAACGTGTCGGCTGTGACCAGACCGAAGATCACCGGCTTGCCGCTATCAAGGGCGATCTTGGCGATCCCCTTGGAAGCTTCGCTGCTGATATAATCGAAATGCGGTGTCGAACCGCGAATGATCGCGCCGACACAAATGACAGCGTCGTAATCGGTCGAGGCCGCCATTTTAGCCGCGGCGTATGGAATTTCGAAAGCTCCCGGCACGTATGCGACCGCGATGTCTTTCATCTCGGCACCGTGGCGGCCCAGACAATCAAGCGCTCCCGATACCAGCTTGTCGGTCAGAAACTCATTAAATCGACTCACAACCAGTCCGAATTTCTTCCCGGTCGCGTTTAGTTTTCCTTCAATAACCCTGTACTCCATAAGAGTCGCTCCAGTCTATTTCAGATTCAGCAAATGTCCCAGTTTATCGCGTTTGGTTTCCAGGTAACTCTGGTTGTGGCGGTTGACACCCTTCTGAATAGGAATCCGCTCGATAATCTCAAGCCCGTGTCCCTGCAGGCCAACCACCTTCTTCGGATTGTTGGTCATCAGGCGAATGGACGACAGGCCAATATCGACCATAATTTGAGCGCCGATACCGTAATCCCGCAGATCGGCCTCAAAGCCAAGCTCTTCGTTCGCCTCGACCGTGTCTCTTCCCTGCTCCTGGAGTTTGTAGGCGAGGATCTTATTGGCCAGACCGATACCCCGACCTTCCTGACGCATATAGAGAATCACGCCCAGGCCTTCTTTCTCCACCGCCTCCATAGCGGAGTGGAGCTGGTCACCGCAATCGCAGCGGCGGGAGCCGAAAACATCGCCGGTAAGGCAGCTCGAATGGACCCGCACCAGCACGTTCTTCTTGCCGAAAACATCACCCTTGGTGAGAGCGAGATGATGATGATCGTCGATCTCGGACTTGTACAGATGCAGCTTGAAATCGCCATGCGCAGTGGGCAAATCGACCGTCGTAATCCGCTCTACGAGCTTTTCGTTGGCGGCCCGGTAGGCGATCAGGTCCCGCACCGTGATTATCTTCAGATCGTGCTCTTTGGCAAACTTCATCAGGCGCGGCACCCGGGCCATCGAACCGTCATCGTCCATGATCTCACATAGCACACCCAATGGTTTGAGACCGGCCATGCGGGACAGGTCAACGGCGGATTCGGTATGACCGGCGCGGGAAAGCACGCCACCCTTGAGCGCCTTGATCGGAAAGATATGCCCCGGGCGACCCAGGTCCTCGGGGGTCGCGTTATCCTCAACGATCGTCTGTATCGTGTTAGCGCGATCACTGGCCGAGATACCGGTCGTGGTCCCCTTGACGGCATCAACCGATACCGTAAACCGCGTACCCAGCTTGGCAGTATTATTATCGACCATCTGGTGCAACTTGAGCTGCTGAATCTTCTCTTCGGTAACGCAGACACAAATCAGCCCGCGGCCGTGCCTGGCAAAAAAGTTGACCGTTTCAGGTGTGACTTTTTCCGCCGCCATTATCAAATCGCCTTCGTTCTCGCGATCTTCGTCATCCACGACGATGATGAATTTTCCCGCCCGGATCTCGTCCAGGGCTTCCTCTATCGTGTTGAATTTGTACTCGCCGTTCATATTACCATCCATATTCCT
>DAOWIC010000117.1 GCA_030641085.1 Calditrichota bacterium | reverse complement strand
TTGCAGAAAGGGCAGTTGCACTTCGAGGGCGTGCTCGCCCCGAGTCGATCCGCTGGCGTGACCCATCTTGGAGAGGTAGACCGAGGGATGGATCGAGCCGAGTCGTTTGGAGAGCGCCTTGTCGGTCGGGATCAGGCCGAGCGGCGTTTCATAGCCGTCGCCGTCGAATACCGCCGCGCCCTTGAAAAAGACCGTATGGGAGGGGGAGATGACCACCACCGTTTCGTATTCCTCGCCCTGAAGCAGCTTGTAGGCCCGGGCTGCCGTTCGACCGGAATATGGATACCCGGCATGCGGCACCACCAGCCCCAGCGGCCGCTCTTCAAGCGGCGCCTTTTCAACCTTGGCGTACAGGTCGGCGATCGTCTTGCTCAACTCGACCGCGCTTGCGGGATAGAAAAGGCCTGCGACGGCCGGCTTGCGTATATTCTGGCTACCCTTGCTCATCATTCTCCATCGGTTTCAGCTCGTGAATGAAAGCGTAGTTTAATCCTATTTGGAGTAAATGTCAATCGGCGTCAGCGCTAAAACCTCATCGCCCGTCGCCTCTTCAAAACTACTGCATTTTGCCACCATTACTGCCGGTGGTACCGCTCCCCACTGCCGCAATCTGTCGAAAAATCAGCAATAAGGGACTATCTGCTTATCTAAATGTTACGCCGGGCGATTTAGTTCCGATGATATGTGTGGGTGTTATTTCCCGATAAGTATGACATGAGGGTTATGATCGCTGCATCCGGGGAGGGACCGAAATACCGCAGGGATTTCCTGCAGACAGCATGCAGCCGCAAGACCTTCCAAGACTTCTTTACACGATCCGTGTCATATCTACCCAACTGAACGGCCGGGCAGAATTTGCCGCCCGGCCGTTCTCATTTGACTATAATCGATGACAGCTTATCCCGCAACCGTCTGGGCGGTGTCGGCTTTTCCAACCTGACCGTCGCCTCCCTCTTTCGGCCTGATTCCTTCCACCATGGCGGCCAGCGACGAAATGATGCCGCTCGCCTCATAGGGCAGGAATATCTTGTTCGCGTTGCCCTCGGCCAGTTTGGGCAACATCTCCAGATACTTCAGCGTGATCAGTTTCTCGTCCGGCTTTCCCTCGTGGATCGCGTTAAAGACGCGCCCGATCGCCTCCGCTTCACCGGCGGCCACGGTCAGCCGTCGGTATTTTTCGGCATCGGCCTTTTTCTGGACCGCCGCCGCGACACCCTCGGCCTCCAGAATCGCCGCCTGCTTCATACCTTCGGCCTTGGTGATTTCGGCCTGGCGGATCGCCTCGGCATCGAGGATCGTGGCGCGCTTGTCGCGCTCGGCTTTCATCTGGCGGCTCATGGCGTCGGTGATGTCACCCGGCGGGTCAATCCGCTGCAGCTCGACCCGGTTGACCTTTACGCCCCACTTATCGGTGGCGGTATCGAGCACATCGCGAAGCTGCCCGTTGATCTGATCGCGCGAGGTCAGGCAGGCATCGAGCTCCAGTTCGCCGATCACGTTTCTCAAATTGGTCTGGGCCAGTTTGGTCGCGGCCAAGATGTAGTTGGCGATCTCATAGCGCGAGCGGACCGGGTCGGTCACCTGGGCGTAGACGATACAATCGACCTCGACGTTGACGTTGTCCTTGGTGATAACATACTGCGGCGGAACATCGAGCACCACCTCGCGCATATCGACCTTGAGGGTCGTGTCAAAGAAGGGAACGATCAGGTTCAGGCCGGGATCGAGGATCCGCTGGAACTTGCCCAGTCGTTCGACCAGTCCGCGTTCGTACGGCCTGATGATGCGTACCGCCATGGCTACGAGGATGAAGGCCAATACCGCCGCCGCCAGCAAAAATAAAATAACCGGATTCATTGTCTATTCCTTTCCTTTTACATGTCGTTCTACATGAAGCCGGGTGCCCGTGATCGAAAGGATAGTAACCTTCTCGTTCTCGCCGATCTCTTCCTCGGCGTTGGCCACCCAGATTTCGCCCTCCACGCGCACCTTGCCACCCAAGTCGGGATCGATCTTTTGGGTAACCAGTCCGACTCGGCCGATAAGCGCGGCTACATTAGACTGCTGCGGCGACTCACGCGTGATCTTCTTCGCCAGCGTTCTCATCGCGGGCAGCAACACCACCGAAACACCGACAAATATGCCGATCTGGGCGTAGTGTTGTTCCGGCAGGAAGAAACCGTAGATACCGGCCGCCAATGATCCCGCGACAAAGCAGACAAAGATCAGAGTCGGTGTCGCCAGTTCCAGGATCAAAAAGATCACCGCCGCGGCTAACCATATCCAGACTATGTTCGGCATAAGCGCTCCTTTCAAAGCTCCCATTGGATAGTTCCCCGAAGAGCTACTATCTATACCGGGCGTTTTTTACTTTATTCAAAAGATTCGCTAAGATACTATTATGGAAATCGTTAACCGCGGGCAGAGTCAACTTAAAAAGGTCACCCGCATGATGTGCACGCGAGTATTGGGGATATAGAAGTGTCAAAGACACCGACACCCTACCAGCGATTCGCCACTGTCTACGACCTGATGGGGGCGGATGATCATTCGATAAAAATGACCGAGTATTCCCACAAGATCTTCCGCAAGTTCAAGATCAAGCCGACTATCGGGTTGGAGCTATGCTGCGGCACCGGGACCGCGATCGAGAAATTTGCCGACATGGGGATATTGATGAGCGGGCTTGACGGCAGCGCGGCAATGCTGGCCCGGGCGGCGAAAAAACTGCGCGGCCGCGGCGTGCCGCTCTATCACAAACAACTGCCGAAATTCAAAATCCTCGACCAGAACGACAGCCGCCGCACGCGCAGATTCGACCTGGTCACCTGCTTCTACGACTCGCTCAACTACCTGAAGAATAGGCGCGAGCTGCAGACCTCTTTTCGCTCGGTCTTTCGACACCTGCAGCCGGGCGGATGGTTTATCTTCGACATGAACACGCCGGAGGCGCTCAAGATTCTCTGGGACGAACAGGTCTTTGCCGAAGCGCGCGACGATCTGGCCTGGATCTGGAAAAACGACTACAATCCGAAAACCTGTTCCGCGCGATGCAGCACGACCTTTTTTGAGAAGAAAGGGAAAGCGTGGGAGCGTTTCGACGAGGTCCATGTCGAGCGGGCGTACGACAACGAGGCGATCAAGAGTTCGCTGCGCGCGGCGGGCTTTGTCGTGAAGGGCTTCTATCGTTGTTACAGTTTCCACCGCCCGACGAAGAGCACGTACCGCATCTGCGCCGTCGCCCAACGGCCAGAGTAACGATCTCATTCGTAGGTCGGTGTTCCCGGTTCCGCGAAGCGGAACAGAACCCGACAATGTGCCTTTAATCCTCTTGTTGACAAAATTGCGTAGATTGTCAATCTTGCGTGTATAACAGGCAGCGTACCGCGAACGTATTTTGACAGGAGGGTGACATGACAATTCATAGGCTTATACTCGTAATCTCATCAGTCTTGGTTCTGTTCGCAGTATGCGCTGCCGCACATGCCGACGGCATCTTGATTTCCTGGAGCGCCAATTACCTGAACGGGGTGAATCAGGAAGTTTTTGAGGAGGCAAAATCAACCAAACCGGATGATATACTAGGCGGAAACCTAACCGTGCTGACATGGCCGGATGTATACCTTCTATTAGTTGCCGCTAACGAGAACAAAGACGATAGGTTATTTATAGAAAAACTGATAGAGCAAGTGTCGGATACAAAGGTGCGTCAACTCACCGACACCAGGAGATTAATCATATGGGATAGGATCTCGACCGGGGAAATTCTTTTTGAAGGGAAGGGTATGCATGCATCGGACGATTTGTTCTCGGTTGGCGGCCGAGCCAATTGGATTTTGCGCAATATCACCATGAATGACTTCGGACACATTCGGATTGTAAGCACAAAGGAAGAGCGGTTGGCTATTCAAGAAAAGTGGAAAAAGTGGTTTGCCGGCGAAGAGGTCGGGCAATACCGAACCGAGTATAATTCCGAGAATGGGATTGCCGAGATTTCGAGCTTGGAGGCACTGGAGGCCCTGATAATATCTTTGAAACCAAGCAATGAGAAGGAATGGCTCACGAAAGATTGTCTTGAGAGTATATACGGACTTGAGGAGCTGCCCGACGATCCCAGCTCTCCGGCGCAATTGTGCAGTCCGGACTCGTACACACTCAATTATCTGGCTATCTTGACGGGCGTTAAGGAGCTCCACGATCATGAATGGTGGTCGGAGTGGTGGCTGACAAATAAGGATAAACTGGTCTGGAATGCGGAGCGAGGAGGATTCGACGTCAAAGAATAAACATTAAGGTGGTCTGTGGAGACTTGGCGTCCCATCCCTTTGGAGCGGCCCGAGTGGCCGGTTCAAACTCCGTTTGGGCCGGGCGTAATGGAATGGTCTCACCCCCAAACGAGTTTGAGGGTGCCACCCTGCCGGGGACGTCTGCCGTGAACGTGAAACATACGGGGAGGGTGTGACATTTCCCGTTCTGTCTGGTCTTTCTCGTTCTGTGAGGTCTTGCGGCCGCCGAAGGTGGGCGTGTGACCTGACAGCCCGCCACCGCAATCCGGTGTCGGGTCACAATCCACCTGCGGTGAATCAGGACCCAACACAACGAGAGGAGGGACTTTGTAGGGACATGATTTATCATGTCCCTGGAAGCATTTGATAAATCAAATGCCTACGCTTTTGTGGGCGGCAGACGCCCTCGTCTGCCCCTGCGGCACTGACGAAAAAACCCACCCGGCGGAAACCGAAAACCGTTTTCCTCTGGGTGGGGTACCGTTACGATATTACTGTCATCACCCGCGGACCGCAGGCATCAAGATCAGCTCGCTCAGGAGAAGCCGGAGCCGCACGAACTCTGGGCGCTCGGCAGCGAAGATCCGGACGAGGACGTTCCCGAGGCGGCGAATACCGATAGCAGTTTGCTGACCTTCTCAGACGCGCACTTCGGGCAGGTGACTTTTGATTCGCTGTTGGCGACCAGTTCTTCAAACTTGTGGTCGCATTCGGAACATTTGTACTCAAACAGGGGCATAGTATTCTCGCTTCATTTTACTTATCAGGCATCGCCATGACCGCACCGGTCAAAACTCCCATCCCAACTGCAAGCCAGGGATTGGAGGTCAGCGCTCAGCCACCGCCAGCGCAAAGGTACAGGTAATGTAATATATAGCCGATAGCGCCGCCACCAAGGCCGAAAATCAGGGTGCGTTTGGAAAGTAGTGCACGGATCACGGTTATATCGACGCCTCCATCACTTCAATGAGGGTCGCCTCAACAGTTGTAGACAGTTCGCCCAGATCAAGCTGCGGCATCATCTCGACGATCATCGACGGCCGTGAAAGGGCGACAATCGTCTTGTCGCCGTCGGTGTGAACCGTGAAGCGGCAAGGCATAAACATCGCCACCGCGATATCCTGCTCCAGCGCCCGATGCGCGAACCCGGCGTTGCAGACCTCGATAATCTTCAACGGACCGCGCTCGAAACCCTTTTCGGCCAGAGTCTGCTGAACATCGTGCACGCACAAAACCCGAAACTGATTCTCGACCGCGTTCTTTTCAATGTTCGCAACCACCGTCTCAAGCGGCTTATCCGACTCCAGGCGCAGGGCCATATTTTCTATCAAATCTATCTCCGTTTTGGCTTTACTCCATTAGATCGCCGAAACTCCAGAACGATTCAGATTTATTCGTTAATCACCTCGTGAGTGGTGACTACCTGTCCCGGGTAGATAACTGTTTGGCTGACAACGCAGTACTTACCCTCGGACAGCTCGATCGCCTTAGCGACCTTTTCTTCGCTGAGGTTTTTGCCGCGGGCGGTGAATTTGACCTCGATCGTGTGAAACGGCTTCGGGTATTTCTCGTTTTGGTGGGCGATCAGTTCGATCTCCAGCGAGTTAAGCTGCTGGCGCTGTTTCTCCAAAATCCGCACTACGTCGATCCCGGTGCAACCGGCGATACCGTAGAGCAACAGTTCGGTCGGTTTGTACCCAACCTCTTCGCCCCCGGCCTGTTTGTCGGCGTCGGTGACGATTTTATGCCCCCATGCCGATATACCCTCGAACTTCAGCCCCCCGGTCCATTTCATCTTAGCGGTAACCACTCGTTATCCCTCGTTTTCATTCAGTCTTCTCAGAATGAATAAACTCTATCGGGCGGAATATACGCAACAAATCATCCGGCGTAAACAGCGGAACGGTTAGATGCGGCTCAAGTGATCGCGCAGCTCATCGACAGTCGTGGCCGGCAGATGACAAACCGAGTTGCGGCAGACATACGCCCTCGTTACGCCGTCGACGGACGCGCGTTCCTCAAAGAGCGGCAGGCGGTCGCGCCCGTGGTCGCTGACCGCGATAATTCGATTGGGCAGATAGCTGGTCCAGAGATGCGCAATCATCCGGTCGCGCTCGTCACCCTGACCAACGACGACGATTTCGATCTTGTCGTTGAGATAATAGTCAAGCGCCATCACCGCCGACATCATGGCCGACGGATACTGTGTGGTCTGGCCCGACACCGCCTTGAGCGCTTTCTCCGCCAGCGTCAGATATTTATCCTTGCCCGTGAGGCGGTTCCGCAGCAGTCTCGGCCAGGATAAAAAAACGCCGCCGGACCATAGCCCGACAGCGCTCCTCTCTCATTTTTCGATAATAATATTCGGCTGCCGCCGCCTTTACTTGGAGACCATGCAGGAATCCATCGCCTTGCAGTGACCGCACCAGACTTTCTTGTTGCCGTCAGCGGAGAATGATTCTACATCGAGCACGTTGGCGTTGGCGAAGTAGGTGCCGCGCACCTCGACTTTGGCGTTGTGGTACTTCTCGCCCTTGAGCAGGTCGGCCGAGTACTCGTTTTCAAGGAAATTGATATAAACGCCTTTGTCGGTCTTAAGCGCGTGCTTGTGGCCGTAGGTCATACAGGCGGCCCGGGCGCCCTCGGCGTTCTTCAGGTCACACCCCTGACAGACCAGCGTGCCATTGAAGGTCATTTGCCGGGCATTATCGACGGTCGCTTTCGCTTCCTCCGCCTTTTCCAATATCTTTCCCTTCGAATCCGACGCGCAGTTGTTCGCCGTTGCGATAGAGGCAAAAACAAACAGCGCCACGACCATCAGTAATGACATTTTCTTAAACATAGCTGCTCCTGAAATTTTGTTGCTTGGTTTTGGGTTCTTTCAACCCTTAAAACCGAACAACTTTGATCGATGTTCCCCATTCTTGAAATAAGGCGCACGAAAACCGGCCGGGGTTCGAGATAACTTGTTATTGATTAAGGAATTGGCCGAGCGAACAGCTATCAGTCGACACTCAGACCGGTCCAGACGAACGAAGACAGACGGATATTAACATACGGCCGGGTCCGGTCTTCGCCGGTGATGTGCCGGTAATTGTTGATCCGTTCGATTCCGCCGGTCAGGTCGATGAAAAAATGATCCAGCAGGAAGCTGGTCAGCCTCAAAGAGTAGCTGTAGGTCTTTTCGACTGTGCCGGTCGGGAACGGTTCGTCGTAATCACCCTCTATCGCCATCCAGGGCTCGGTCCACTCGTCGGTGATCCGACCTTCCCCTTTACGATAGATAGAGACTTCCGCCGCTACAGCGGTCTGGTCGCTCAGCCAGCGTTTCATATCCAGCGTCAGCAGATCGTAGTCGTTTCCAAGCACATCGCCAAGCGGGATGCCGTCGATCAAGTAGCGATTGTACTCGACCTTCTGGTTGAAGGTCCGGTTGGCCACCCGGGTGTACTCAAGCGCAAGATCGGTTGCCCGCCACAGATCGACCCACTGGCCGCCCGCCAGAAGGGCGTACTGGTCCGGCTCCTGGTCGCCCTGCGATTCCTTTTCGATCTGGAAATCATCAACCAGTAACTGGCCGTAGAGCCGCAGGCCGTGGCGTGGCTTAACACTGAAATCGAGACCGAGGAAGCTGTTGTCGTTCATCCCTTCGTTGAGTTGCGAGCTGTGGAAGAAGATGAGCGGGTTCAGGTAATAGAGATCGATCTGACGTCCCGGCCCGCCGAAGATAACGCTTTCGAATATCCCGATACGCACCTGCTTGGACAGGCGCAGATCGAGACGGTGGCCGGCGAAATAACGATTGTAATACTGTTCGACCCCGTCATCGTCCGGGTTGAGACCATCCAGCCGCGCCAGACGATAGGAAAGCGACAGCCGCCCCCAGTGAATGCTGTAGCCGAGGCCGTCGAGCGCGTTGTCAGCGGAAAGAACCAGCGAGTTTTTCGGCCCCCAGAACGAGGCGAACCGCCCGGCGGTAATATCGAACGACTTGCGCCGATAGTGGACAAACGCCTGCTCCACCTCACCGGCGAGGCCACGCCATTTTTTGCCGGTGTAATTTCGATCCTCGGCCAGCTTTTCATCGAGCAGAAAATTCCCGTACACAAAAAAGTCGTCAAACGGCCGAGCCACTATCCCGCCGCGGATCGATTCATAGCCGGTGCTCGTCTCCTCTTCGGCGGCGCTGAAATTCTCGCCGACAAAACTGAACAGCCCGATTGTGCGGGTGGACAGGCGCTTCATGCCGTCAAACGGTTCGAACGTAAACTGATCGCTGCCGTCATAGTATGGGCCGAGTTGGTAATGGAAATCATCGAGCGTGAGCGCCTCGCTCCGCATGATGCGGTCGTAGAGGAAATCATATTCCATACGACCGGCCGGGAGCAGCCCCCGGGCGATTAGATGGATCGGCAGCGAGAGGAAAATGATAATCAGCAGTATTTTTTTGACAATCTTTATCATGGCCAGGCTTTCCTATGCCCTGGATTGACCGGTGTCGACCGGCCAACGTCGGTGACTACGATGCCCCGGAGCCTTTCATGACCGCCGGTACGGTTTTGGCCAGAATCTTGGTATCCTGCCAGAGCGACCAGTTATCGATATATTGCAGGTCGAGTCGCATCCAATCATCGAAATCGACTTCGTTTCTACCGTTTATCTGCCAGGTGCACGTGACACCGGGTCGCACCGATAATTTTCGACGTTGCCACGGTTCGTATTGCGCCACCTCTTTCGGCAGGGGCGGCCGCGGTCCCACCAGCGACATATCACCGTTCAAAACATTGATAAACTGGGGAATCTCGTCAATCGAGGTTTTGCGCAGAAGGCGTCCCACCCGGGTAACCCGGGGGTCTTCCTTGATCTTGAAGACCGGGCCGGACATTTCGTTTTTGTCGGCCAAGTCGGCTTTGAGCGCCTCGGCGTTGTCGCACATGGTTCGGAATTTAAACAGCCGGAATGGTTTCCCGTTCAGACCGCTACGGGTCTGGCGGAAGAAGACCGGGCCTTTACTTTCAAGCTTGATCGCGATCGCCGAGGCGAGCATGATCGGCGCGGCCAGAGTCAGGCCGCACAGGGCGCCGAGACGATCGACAATACTTTTGACGAACAGCAACACCTGGTTTTCCGGCACCGCCCGGTAGACCAGCGTCGGCATGCCGTTGAGATAGGTGGGTCGCACGCGGGAGAGGCGGGGGCGATAGAATTCCGGCAGGACACAGACTGTCAGGCCCATCTCTTCGGCCATCATGAACAATCCGCGCGTGCGATGGATATCCTCCGGTTCGACCGCCATTATAAGGGCGTCGATCTGACAGGTAGCCGCAATCTGCGCCAGGTCATCGGCATGACCGATCAGCGGCAGGTCGCGATAACGCCAGAGGCCGTCCTTACGGTAATCGAGAAAGCCGATCACCAGCGTGTCCAACTCGGGCGAGTCGATAATCATATCGGCCGCCCTGCGGGCACGTTCGCCCGTGCCTACTATTATCGTCTGTCGCCGGTAGTTGGCGCCGCCGGACCTGTCGGCCATGCGGGAGATTTGCCTGAGAATATAGCGCGACACCGCCACCACCGCCATCTGGGCGACAAGATTGGCGGCGATAAGCCAGGCCAGGTTAAACATTGTCACCGGCCAGAGCATGACAAAGCAGGCAGCCGCCAGCGCGACTGAAATTCGTATCTCGTCGGCCATCACGCGCTGGATCCGTTTGCGGACCCGGTAGGCGGTCAGGACCGGCAGCGGTCCCCGGGTGAGATAAAAGGCGACGCGAATAAGAGTCAGGCCGGCAGCCATCTCGATTATCAGTCGTCCGGAGTATCCGCCGACAGGCAGTACCACGCCCATGACAAACAGGGTCGCCAAATGCGCACCCGGTTGACCACACAAACCCAGCAATATTTTTTTTGCTCTGTCTCGCATTTTCAGAGGCTGTCGAATCAGTCTTTTACATCCGCCCTTTTTGCGGCTTCTCGATTTCGCCAGCCCAATCTTTAGTTTATTCAAACCTGCTCTCTTATGGTCGCTGTCGTTTTCCGCTGTTTCGTTTTTTTCAACAGCATCTGTTCGACCGGATCGTCGCCAGTGGCGGGCGATTCCGACTGCCCCGACTGGCTCAGGGTCACCTTGCGCCGATCGTGCCCTTTCATCCGGAACGTCTCCGGGGGCATCTTCTCAAAAGCGCTTATCAGCTTGTCGTTGGACAGCGGTGACTCGAGCCGGTAACGCAGATAGTTCTTCATCTGCGGGTAACCGTCTAGATTCTCCACCGTCACTTTACACCCGGCCAGGAAATTGCCGACATCCTTGGGGCTGGCCACTCTCAGCAGGAGAAAGTCGGTAGCGGTGATCCGGCTCTGCACACCGAATCGATTCAACGTGGTCGAGACCCGCAGCGATTCCTCACGCACCTGCTTCAGGTGGTCCGCCAAGATCTGATCGTTGGTAAGCGTCGCCAGAATCATCTTGCGCGCCATGAGCGAGACTGTCTTCTGGCCGATTGAATCCTTCATCAGCGCCACCATGCCGACATCGGCCACGGCGTAACCGGCGTCTGACGAATAGATCCCGAACGAGGCCGCAAACGACCTCAGCACAACCACGTTAGCGTAGCTTTTCAACAGGGGAATGGCGGTGATGCCGAAGAAATCATAGAACTGTTCGTCGACAATCAGCGCTCCCTGCGGCACCGCCCGCGCCATCAGCTCTATCTCCTTGAGCGAGTAGTTGGCGCCGGTGACACGATTGGGATTGCTGACATAAATTATGTCCGATTCGCGGCTGATTTCCGCCAGCGGCTTTTCGGTCGAGGCGGCGAAGGGCGAATCGGGAATGATCTCCGCCAGGTCAATCTCGGCCCGGTCGGCGGCTATGGCTATATCGGGCGTGGTCTGTCCGGCGCTGATCAACCGGCTCGAGGGCCGGTAAAGGCCTTTTAGAAGGCCGTTCATGAAGTCGGTACGATCGGTGTAGGGAAACATCTGATTCCGAGCCAGGCCGATTCGGCCGGCTATCAGCGAGGTCATGTCGTCCGTTCGGAGAGCTTGAGATTCGGTCAGAGCGTCCATGTCGTGCCTCTCTTTGGGCTGCTGGCACGGAACGGCAGGGTCTGCTCAGACCTGAGTGCGGTCTGTCCCTTTGCTGATCGAGATCGGAAACTTCTGCTATCCATGCCAAGTGTCCTTACCAATCCATCACTCACCAATGGTTATGGCAAAGCAGGTGCCGGGCCCGATACATTTCTACAGTGAACACCATAAGTGTTTGATTAGCATAGCGATAACGATGCGATGGGGCGCGGAAAACCCTGCCGCATGCGAGTTGGTCACAGCCCGGCACGGCATCTTTTTCCCGACTCCGCCGAAAATTGTTCCCCGCAAAAAAAGCCGCCGAAGGGACTTTGCTCTTCAGCGACTTCTAGGAAGGTAAAAGAGAAAATGTAGCGTAAAGAAAACTTACATGGTTATAGCTTACTTACGATATAAACAGAAGTCAGAAC
>DAOWIC010000092.1 GCA_030641085.1 Calditrichota bacterium | reverse complement strand
GTTTGAGCGCTTGTACCGGCTGCAGATTGGCCGCCCGCCGTGCCGGGAAAATACCCGCAATCAGGCTGACAATGCCAAGCAGAATGATTACCGCCACGCCGATCCCGAGATCGACCCGCGGAACACCAACATACTCCTCGATGTTGAACATCGGCACCAGAGAAATGAGGCCGAACGCGAACAAAAAGCCGAGCACGCCGCCTAATCCGGTTATCAGCAGGGTTTCAAAAACAAACTGCATCAGGATAACGCCCTTCTTGGCGCCCAGGGCCATTTTGATCCCGATCTCTTTGGTGCGTTCTTCAAGCACGACATTCATGATATTCGAAACGCCTATGGCGCCGGTGATGAGAGTGGCGACACCGATGCCGACCAGGAACATCTGGAACGCGAGAAAGAAGGTCTTGAGGAATTTGACACCTTCGGTAGTATCCCATATCATCAGCGCCTCATCGTCATCCGGGTCAAACCGAAAACGCGCGCCCAGAATTTCGAACATCTCGCGCTTGCCCTGCTCCATGGAAAATTCGTCTTTGCTCTGGATTATAATATCATTGAGATAACGGTGAGAGAACATCGCCTGGAAAGTCGAGGCGGGGATAACACCCTTGCGGTTGTCGCGCCCGTTGTAGTTGCTGTCCTGATCCTTGGTCTTCATCACGCCTACCACCGTAAACGGCGTGCCGTTAACCATGATCATCTCGCCGACCGCCTCCTTGTCGCCGAACAGCTCTGTCTTGAGAACATCGCCGATAAAAATCACGCGGCGGCGTTCGGCGATATCGCGCTCGTTGATAAATCGCGAGCCGACATCGGGAATCAGGTTCCGCATCGTTCCGAATTCCGGCCAGACGCCGACAATACTCTGCAGCAGAGTGTTGCTGCCATACTTGAGCGTTACGTTCCAGCGCGAGTATTCCGGCGACACCCCGGCCAGGGTCCGCGCCTGGGTCTTTATCAGGGAGGCATCACTTTCGGTAAGTCGGACACGCCGACCGCTGGGCAGACCCTTGAACTCTTTGGAGGTCCGGCCGCCCCAGACGATTGCGATATTCTCGCCAATACCCTTTTGCGACTTCAGCACTTGATCGCCCATACCGCCGCCGAACGCGAAGAGCAGAACGATGGAACAGGTTCCCCAGAAGATTCCGAAGGTGGTCATCAGCGTGCGCAGCTTCTGGCGGCGCATATCGCCGAAAAATTGTTTTATCGACAGCAAAGGTAGCACGTTCTCTCCTGCGGGCTTAGTCGCCTGTTATTTCTTTGGGCGGGCGTTCTACCAGCAGTTCGCCCTCTTCAAGCCCCTCGACGACCTCGATATTGATGCCGTCGGAAAGGCCGGTGGTGATTTCCCGGGTGGCTATGACGGCGGCTGTATCCTGGACCTCGACCTGCATGACCGAGTCTTCCATCTTAACCAGCCGCTCCGGAATGAGCAGGATTTCTTCCTTCCTGGTGATAATGATATCCGCGTTGGCGCTGTACCCGGCCCTCAGGAAAATGCTGCCAACATCGGTCAGGATGATTTCGACCTCGAAGACGGTGGAACCTTCCTCTTTATGAGCCTTGGGTGAAATTCTGGAAAGCACGCCGGACACTTTTTCGTTCGGAATCGCGCCGATCTCGATCTCAACCACCATGCCTTCGCTCAGCTTACCGACATCGATTTCATCGACATTGCCCTTAAAAACAAGGTCATCCATCTCGGCCAGCGTCATCAACTCGGTACCGGCTTGATAGGACGTCAGCGGCACTACCGGATCACCTTCCTCGACCAGTCGGGAAAGCACTGTGCCGGCGATAGGCGAGCGGATGGTATTATCCACCTCGCGATCGGCCACGCGTGACTTGCCGGACTCTATCAACGCCAGCTTTTCCTGGGCCAGTTCGAGGCGAAGTTTCGCTTCATCGTGTTGCGCCAGTTGGGAATCATATTGCTGGTGCGAGATCAGTTGCTTGTCCTTCAGCGCCCTCACGCGGTCGAACTCGCGCTTGGTATTGGTATAACCAACCTGGTAAATCTCCACCTGGCGTTTTGCCTCGGCGAATTCCAGCGGCGTGGGATCCGGGGCAATATCAAAAAGCGGATCGCCGGCCTTGACATAATCGCCGATATCAACGTAGGTCTTACGGACAATACCGGATATCTTCGATTTAACGGCAATCTCCAGCTTCGGCTCGATCTGTCCGACGGCCAGCGCCTTATCGATAATCGAACCGCGTTCGACCGGCACTGTTTTAAGCCCCTCGCCCTTCTTGGCCGCACCGTCGATGGCGAAGAAGAGAACTCCTCCGATAACAGCCAGGACTATAATTGACATGAAAACTTTCTTGAACATCAGCCTGCCTCCAGAGCAAAGACAATATATTTTTGTTAATTAGTTTCCTGTACGGGCCAATCGGACAAAGGTTTCGACCTTTGAGATATTGCCCGGCAGTACAAAAATTCTGTTTTCGATTTGCAATCGCCCGGATAAACCTGTAGATTATTGGCGATTAGCCGGTTAGGTTTAACCCGACCGAACCAGCCGGGCAGTTGGTGCGCAGCCAAACAGGACGTGGGAGTACATTCTTGGCGACTGAGAATAAACCCATTTCGGCCTCGACCCTGACAATCAAGGCGGTGACCCCGAGCCGGTGGCCGGACCTTGAAAAACTGTTCGGTCAACGTGGCGCTTGCGGCGGTTGCTGGTGCATGTACTGGCGGCTTCGGGCGTCCGACTTTGAACGCGGCAAAGGTGCGAGCCACAAACGGACCATGAAGAAGATCGTCGCCTCCGGCGAGGTTCCCGGCCTTATTGCCTACCGTGAGAAGGAGCCGGTCGGATGGTGCTCGATCGGTCCGCGTGATGCTTTCGTGCGGTTTGAAACGGCGCGGACGCTCAAACCGGTCGACGACAAAAAGGTCTGGTCGGTAGTATGCCTGTTTGTATCAAAACCATACCGCCGCCGGGGCGTGAGTCCTCTCATGCTCCAGGCCGCTGTCGAACACGCCCGCAAGAAGGGGGCGACAATAGTCGAGGGTTACCCGTATGATCTCGACGGACGACAATCGCCGGACCCATTCGTATGGACCGGGCTGGCATCAGCCTATCAGAAAGCGGGCTTTGCGGAGGTGCTTCGTCGCAGCCCGACTCGACCGATAATGAGATATTATATTGAACGAAAATAGAAAGTCCCAGGGGAAGCCAGACATGATTCGCACATTAGTCACCTACAAAGTGAAGCAGCCTGAAATAGCCACAATCGTCGCTGCGATTCAGGAGTTTATCGCCGCCATCCAGCGCGAGGAACCGGGCGCGGTGTACTACGAAGTATTCCAGGTCAATGGGGGACCGGACTTCATCCACGTCATGACCTTCCGCAACGAGGACGCCGAGACCGCGCATCGGGAATCGGACCATGTCTCGAAATTCGTTGCGGTCCTCTATCCGCGCTGCGAGGTGCGGCCCAAGTTTTCCAGCATTGACTCGATAGCCGCCATCGAGCGCTAACACCGGCGACGAGCCGATCTTCTCCGTTTCCTGCGATCAGACATAAAAATGCCCGCCGGGTCTTCAGACCCGGCGGGCATTTGACATCCGAAGCGTAAGGCCAACTAAACATCCGATGTTCAGCTATAGTGTGCCTTCGTCAAACCAACCCCCTGAGACTGCTCTCTCCGGCTCCCCTCTGCCTCCCGCGGCCGGGTCAACCGATCATGATTCGAGCTTAGCTGCAGCCGGAGGTAGCGCCACACGTTTCGCATTTAAGACAGGTGCCGTTGCGAACCATTGTAAACTGGCCGCACTCGCCGCACATGTCTCCTTCGTAACCCTTTAATCTCGCAGTTCGGACTTCCTGCTGGAGTTTTCCCTCACTTTTTCGGCTGCCTGCCTCGACCGGCGTGGCGATATACTCAAGCACCGCCTCCTGCTTCGCAGATGCCGCAACTGTAGCCTCACTCTCAATCTGCTTACCACTGCCGTTACCTCCTGAATTGCCATTGTCGCCACCCGATCTCAGTCGGCTCAGATGATCCGAATGGATATCATTATCGCTTCGACTTCCTGCCGTAATCTGCCCGGTCACGCGCGTCGTGGCCGGCTCCTCCTCGAGATACTCCATCCCTTCTTCCTTCGGGTCGCCCAGGGTGTCGCCTCTGAGGTCATCCTCGGAAACGTGCGCCAGGTCGGTGCGCCCGAGATAGGTGATGGCCAACTCGCGGAAAATATAGTCGATAATCGAGGTCGTCCTCTTGATTGACTTGTTGCCTTGCACCAGCCCGTTCGGCTCAAACCGGCTGAACAGAAACGCCTCGGCGAACTCTTCCAGCGGCACGCCATGCTGCAGGCCCAGCGAGATGGCGATCGCAAAACTGTTCATCAGCGACCGGAATGCCGCGCCTTCGCGGTGCATATCGAGGAAAATCTCCCCCAGAGTACCGTCGGAATACTCACCCGTGCGCAAATAGATCTTGTGGCCGCCCACTTGGGCCTTCTGCGTGTAACCGCCCCGCCGATACGGCAGTTTGCGCCGCTTGGCGATGTAGCGATAGACGATCTTTTCCGCCATCTTCCGCGAAACACTGCTGACCGTCAGTTCTTCTTCATCAGCATCGTCGTCAAAAAGGGCCGCGCTCAACGGCTGGCTCAGTTTGGAACCGTCACGATAGATGGCGATTGCCTTGGTCATGGTCTCCCACGACATGCGGTAGGCTTTTTTGACATCCTCGATCGTCGCCTCGGCCGGCATGTTGATCGTTTTGGAGATCGCCCCCGAGATAAACGGCTGCGCGGAGGCCATCATCCGAATATGAGCCTCAAACGGAATATAGCGCTTGCCCTTCTTGCCGCACTTGCTGGCGCAGTCGAAAACGGCCAGGTCTTTTTCCTTGATATGAGGGGCGCCCTCAAGGGTCATCGTTCCGCAGCAGAATTCGTTGGCAACTTCGATCTGCTCGCGCGTAAAGCCAAGCTCGCGAAGCAGGTTGAAATTCCAGTCGTCGATGACATCCTTCGACAGACCGAGCGTATCGGTCAGGAATTCTTCGCCCAGGGTGTATTTATTGAAGGCGAAGGTGATATCGAAAACGTTTTCCAGACAGACTTCGATTTTTTCCAATTCTTCGTTTCCGAATCCCTTCGCCTTCAACGATTCATGATTTATGTACGGTGCCTGAAAGAGTGTCTTGTGACCGGTGGCATAGAGGATAATATCGTTGACTTCCTCTTCGCTGTAACCAAGCCTGGCCAGGGCGACCGGCACGGAACTGTTGATTATTTTGAAATAACCGCCGCCGGCCAGCTTCTTGAATTTGACCAGGGCAAAGTCAGGCTCGATACCGGTCGTATCGCAGTCCATCACCAGACCGATGGTGCCGGTCGGGGCAACGACACTTACCTGGGCATTGCGGAATCCGTGAACTTCGCCAACTTCAACCGCCTGATCCCACACCCGACGCACCGCCGTAACCATCTCCTCCGGGACATAATTGGCGTTGATCCCCTGCGGCTTGACGGTCAGCCCTTCGTATTCGGACTTGTCGGCATTGTAGGCCGCCCGCCGGTGATTGCGCACCACTCGCAGCATATGCTCACGGTTGCGGTAATAAGCGGTAAATGGACCCTGCTGGCGCGCCATCTCCGACGAAGTAACATAAGCCTGGCCGGTTAGAAGCGCCGCCAGCGTACCGCACCAGGCATAACCTTCCGGTGAATCGTACGGCAGGCCCAACCGCATCAGCACCGTGCCGAGGTTCGCAAAGCCCAGACCGAGAGTGCGGTAATCGAAGCTCTTCTGGGCGATCGGCGCCGACGGATAGGAGGCCATAAGGACCGATATCTCCAGCACGATTGTCCAGATCCGAACCGCGTGCAGATAGCCTTCGATATCGAACTCGCCTTCGGCGTTGAGAAACTTAGCCAGATTGATCGAGGCCAGATTGCAGGCGGTATCGTCGAGGAACATATATTCCGAACAGGGATTGGAGGCGTTGATCCGGCCATCTTCCGGACAGGTGTGCCACTCATTGATGGTTGTGTCGAACTGCACCCCCGGATCGGCACAGGACCAGCTCGCAAAACAGATCTTCTCCCACAGTTCAGAGGCCGGCAGGGTTCTGATCACGTCGCCCTTCATCCGGCTACGAAGCTCCCAGTCTTCGGCTTTTCCGAGTTTCTCGAAAAAATGGTTGGGAATGCGAACCGAGTTGTTCGAATTCTGGCCGGAGACAGTCAGGTAGGAATCACTGTCCCAATTGGTGTTGAGATCGACAAAATTGATATCGCCGACCCCCTGCGAGGTCAGTTCAAGCACCTTTTTGATGTAGGTCTCGGGCACCGCCAGACTGCGGGCTGTCCTGAGCGCCGCTTTAAGCTTTTTGTTCTTGGTCGGATCGGTTTCATAAACCGAATCGCCGTTTGAGCCGGAAATACGGGCGGCGTCGAAAATTTCGCTCAACTGCAGGCGAATGATTTTGGAGCCGGCCACCAGCGCCGCCACCTTCTGCTCCTCGACCACTTTCCAGTCAATAAACTCGGTGATATCCGGATGATCCAGGTCCAGGCAGACCATCTTGGCCGCACGACGGGTAGTGCCGCCGGATTTGATCGCGCCCGCCGCCCGGTCGCCGATTTTCAGGAAGGACATGAGGCCGGAACTTTTTCCTCCCCCCGAGAGGGGCTCTCCGGCGGCGCGGATGTTGGAGAAGTTGGAGCCGCTGCCCGATCCGAACTTGAAAAGACGCGCCTCCCGCGTCCACAGGTCCATGATGCCGCCCTCGTTGACGAGGTCGTCCCGCACGGACTGGATGAAGCAGGCGTGGGGCTGGGGGCGCTCGTAGGTATTTTTCGCTTTTTGCACCGCCCCGGTTTCGGTGTTGAAGAAGTAG
>DAOWIC010000304.1 GCA_030641085.1 Calditrichota bacterium | reverse complement strand
TCGCCTCCGGTATCCGGCATGACCTGGTTCTCGCCGACACTAAACGCGGCCGGGCTTATCTTGACGAAGTGATATCGAAATACCTGTCGGGCCAGATGAAAATCGCCCCAGAGCATGTCGACGACGATCAGTTGAGGTTGATGGGCAAACCGGGCCGCAAGGACTTGATGCGTTTCAAAAATATGTTCGACCAGTCGGTCAAAGCTTCCGGCGGCTACCGTTACCTGACCTATTACCTTATCGCCGCGCATCCGGGCTGCACCGAGCAACAAATGCGCGAGCTGCACAACTTCGCCTCGCGCCGCCTGAGAATCCGGCCGGAACAGGTACAGATATTTACCCCCCTGCCGTCGACATACTCCGCCCTGATGTACCACACCGAGCAGGACCCGTTTACAGGCGGGCCGCTTTTTGTTGAAAAGGATACCGCCGCCCGCCAGCGGCAGAAGAATATCATCGTGGCCGATGACTCTCGACGCCGCACAAGGTCGCGGTGAGGCAAACAATAGCTCGCCGCTCAGCCCGGCCTGCGGCCGCAAGTGCCGATATAAATCACGAAGCGACTCTCACCATCGAGCCCCAGCAAATCATTCACCAGATCATCGTCATAGGCCGCAATCCCGCAGGCTCCGCCGTTGATCGACTCCGCCGCCAGATAGAGATTCTGCCCGACGTGACCGGCATCGAGCAACATATACCGGTAGCCACGCTCATTGTAGCGCCAGGTCATGCGCTCCGCGACGGCGACCCAGGCAAAGATGACGGCGCTGTTCAACATCCAGTTCTGGCTAAGGCAGGCCGCCACAAACTTCGGCGCGAACGCCGACTCAGGTACGACTTCGACCAGCTTGTGCTCCACAGCTAAAAACCGATACAGCCCCGGCGCGAGTCCGGCAACATTGTTGATAACCAGGTATGTCTCAAAAGCGTGGCGCCCCCCGGCCGAGGGTACAGTTCGCCGCGTAACATATCCCCCGGTCGCGTGCGGGACCGACATAGTAACCCCCTGCGTGGCCCATAACAGCCAGGATAACTCCGGAAGCGAAAGCGGATCTTTCGAAAACTTGCGCACACTACGTCGGTTCTCGATCACCGTGCGCAGACTGTCCTGTTGCGGCTGGAATTGACCTATCGAGGGAAGATCGATTAACTTTGCCTGCGAATCCGCATCGAGCTGCAGCTTTGGCTGCGTCACACCTTTTTGCTGATCCGATTGCCCGAGATGCTTGTATTTTGTTTTTTCCCAGAATTGATTTCCAATACCACTCATAGCGCCCTTCTCCCTTTTCGATTCTTGGTTATAACATGATTAAATATATGACAATTCACGATCGTCGGCAATCCTATCAAGAAATCTTCTTTGGTATGATCCGCTCCTTGCGTGGTCACAAATAAGGCCACATATTCATTGACAGACCGGTCATTTTTCGGTTAGTTGTCGGATAACAATAACATCCGACGTTATCCCAAAAGGAATACAACAGACATGCGGCTGGCCGGACATTTGATTACCGGCACGCAATGCTGAGTGAGGGGACATATACCATGAAGTGCACCGCCATTAACACGATCCTGTTTTTCAGCCTTATCATGCTTATCGGCGTTGCCTGCGACGATGACGACAGTCCAACCCAGCCAGTCGATACCGAATTCAACTTTCGAGTCGAAGTAACCGACTCTATCGGCAATCCCGCCGCCGGTCTTCAGGTCAGCGCCTGGAATAAGCTCTCCGGCATCGCCATTCAGAAAAGTCCGGCGGGAGAGAGTGCCCGCACGCGTCTCGAAGGTGACCCGATCGCCGCGTCGATACAAGCTGGCCAGACCGGTGATATCAACTGTAACGATATACCGTATGAAATCGCCGACATGGTTATGTATGCCAATTATTTCGTTGAGGGCCTCGATGCATTCACTGACGAACAGTGTGCGGTTGGCGCCTCCGATGTAAATCCCGACGGCAACGCTCTTACTATCTCCGATCTTGTTTGCCTGATTCGTATTGTTAACGGGGATATGGCGCCCCCGACACAAGCACTTGACTCGATTGAGGCCGGAGTCATCAGCAGTGGCTTGAACAGGCTTCGAATTACGAGCGATACTCCAATCGGCGCTGTCCGGGTGAAAATTGCGGGCCGGGACACACCAACTCTGGTCACGCCCGACATGGAGCTGCAGTATTATTTTCACGACTCCTGCACGTATGCTTTAGTCTACTCACCGGACGGCAGTAGCTTCACCGGCGACGTGTTGGATCTTTGGTGGAATCGTGAAATTGTCAGCGTCGAATGCGCGGCGCATGACGGAAGGCAGATGGTCACCACTACTGCGCCGATAGAACTGGTTCCACGCCAGAATCATCCCAATCCGTTCAACGGCACAACGACAATTACACTCACAACGGCTGTGTGGATTGACTACCAGTTTATAATACAAGATATGGAGGCAACCAGTGTCCTCGAGGCCAACGAAACCATAGGACCGTGTCAGATACTTGCCTTTTGGGATGCGTCTGCGTGCCGCAGCGGTGTCTACAACTGTATCTGGACTGTCTGGGCGGCCGGCACGGACACCCTGCTTTTGGCTGACACAAGTGCTGCCGTGGTACATAATATGGATGCGGATCTGGACGAACTGGGGTTCACGGGAACCGATGGTGTCTTCGAGACAACGCGCCGCCTCTATTTCCCATATCTGTACGACCTGCCGGCTATGATCAGCACCGACGCAAACGGCATTTTAATTGGCGAGTTCGGCTTCACGGATACGATGGTTGTTATGCTGACCGATACGAGCACGTCACAGTCACAGACGCACGAAGTCGTGGTAGGGGAAAAAACGAACCTGATTTACCTGATCTGGGATCCGATCATGTAGAAACGCCGTGCGGCGCTATTGCTGAAGTTTCTCCATGAAGCGCTGTAGTTCCTCTTTGTAGTAAGTGCTGGCCGGTTCGGCCTCCACCGCCTTGTGCATCAGGGCCACCGCCTCGGCGGTATCGCCGCGGATGTCGTACAGTTGGGCCAGCGTGTGATACGCCATTCCTTTCAGCCGCCCGGACTCTCCCCGTTCGGCCGCCCCCCGGCAATATATCTCGGCCTCATCGAGATTAATCCGCCGCTCATGGCACCATCGGGCAAACATATACATCTTTTTCGGATTGATCTTAAGGTCACCGCCCAGGCCCATCCTCATCCGTTTAACCGCCAGCGCCGTGTCACCCCTGACATAAAGAACATAGTCAGCGATAAACTCCTGATGGGTCAACTGTATCTGCGGATCTGTGCTGCCTGCGGTGGCCGTGATCCCGGCCTGAAGATATTTGGGCAGCAGATCGGTGCGACCCTTCTTGCGCGTCAACTGCCCGAACATGCGTACGACATTCTTGATATTATCGTTATTCTTCGGCTGTTTATCGAGAATGCTGTCCGCGACCGGGATAACATCCTCGATCGGGATAACATCGTTCCAGGCGGCATTGACGAGGCTGCTGAAAATCTTGAACGAAAAATCCATTCGCGCACCGGCTGCCTTCGCCTGCCGATAATAGGCCACCGACTTGAGATAGTCTCTTACACCGGCGTAATAACCGGCCAAAAACAGAACGTCTTTTACATTGGGTTGTTTCTCGACCTGCGCCGTGCGCTCGGCGACTGTTCGCCGGTCGACCAGGGCGTTTTTCAGCGTACGGATAAAGTTTTGGGCGTTCGAGTAGCCGACCCAGCGATTGATCACCTCGCCCTCGTCGCTGGTCAGCACAAAAACCGGATAGGTATTGCCGATGAAATATGAGTCGGCCAGCTTCACGCCCTCATCGCTGGTGATATTGACCGGCAGCACCACCACCGCCTCCAGCGCCTGCTTAATCGTCTCTTTGGTCGCCGCTTCACGAGCGGCCAGTTCGCAGTACTCTCAATCCTCGAGACTGAACTCGATCAGGATCGGCTTGCTCAAACGCGCCGATTCCGCCAGCGCATCCTCAAGCGTCTCGGGATTCTGCGCCGAAACGACCGCGCTCAACATCAGCACAAGCCCTGCGCATAGCAATGCTTTTCGCATTAATGATCCTTCCCCGCAGGTGTCGATTCTGTGATGGGTGTATTGTTGTTTGCGTCTGTCCAAATATACAAACTGCCGCCGGTCGGGTAAAGGACTAAATCAGTCCTGTTCACACCTTCTCCGGCCTCAACAGGCTGAAAATCGGATTCACCGCCAGCGAGACGATCATCCCGATAGTGCCCGCCTGCGGCGAGGGCATTCCCTGAATGTAAAACACTAAACAGACACCAAGACCAAGCACCGAAGATGATATTGCGCCGAATCGATTCACCCGCTTGCTAAATAGTCCCCAAATGAACGGCCCCAGAAAGACCGAGCCGATTGCTCCCCACGAGACACCCAGAATCGCGACGATCGTGGCCGGTTTAAACCAGGCCAGCACGACCGACAGGGCCACGAAGAATACGCTGGAGAGCCGCATCAGCATGGTCAGGCGTTTGTCCGAAACATCCCGATCAACAAACCCGGCGTACATATCCTTCGCCACCGAACTGCTTGAGATCAGCACCAGCGCCGCCAGGGTCGACATCGAAGCGGAGAGAATCAGCAGCAGGATCAGCACCGACAAGCTCTCCGGGATGATATTAGCCAGTAGCTCCGGCATGAGGGCGTCGTAAATCGGCTTGCCGTCGTTGAAGGCCGCGGGGGCGTTCTCGGGTGTCAGGAAAAAGCGCGTGGTCGCGCCGGTGAAATATCCGATACCACCGATCAACAGCGCAAACACGGTCGAGGCGATCATGCCGATCCTGATCGACCGTTTATCCTTGATCGCGTAAAATTTCTGCACCAGTTGCGGCATTGCAAACGGCGCCACGCTGGTCAGAAAGACCAAGCTGAACAACGGCCACCATCCGGGCGGACCGACTACCTGGGTCAACTTCGGATTTATCGCCGCCAGAGTGCTGCTTATATTTTCCAGCCCGTTCGCCTGATTGATAGTGCTCCACAGCAGAATCACCACGCCGACTGTCATGATCATGCCGAAGACGACATCGATCATGGTCATCGAACGATACCCGCCCAGGACCAGATAGACAGCGGTAAAAAGGCCCATGAAAATCAGCGCCAGTGAATAATCGATATTGAAATTGGAACGGAACAGATAGGACAGCCCCATAAAAACGGCCGCCGTGTATGGAACGAAAAAGATGAAAATACATCCGGAAGAAAACAGCTTCAGAAAGCGGCTGTTGTACCTCTTTTCGAGATACTCCGGCACCGTGTGCACACCGTATTCAACCGACATTGTTTTTACTCGATGACCGAGCAGCCACCACACTCCGAGCACACCGACAAAAGCGTTACCGAGCGCGATCCACAGCCCCGAATAACCGAATCCCCAGCCGACCTTGCCGGCAAAGCCAATAAACAGCACCGCGGAAAAGTAGGCGGTGCCGTAGGTGAAGGCTGTCATCCAGGGACCGACATTGCCGCCGCCGAGAAAAAAGTCGGAAAAGGAACGGGTCTTCCTGAGACCCAGGACACCGATTATAATCGTCATCAGCGCGAAGGCTGCTATAACAAACAGTTTGAAGCTCATTATCTCTCCAGTGTATGACAAGAACCCTGCCGAAAGAATAATGTTACTCAAAGAGCCGAGCCAAAACAAGGGAGAAACGAACTAATGTTATCCCAATGAAGACCGCAGTGTCATTTATCAGAATGCGACACGAAAACGCGCGACTCAGTTCGAGGACGCGCGTCGTTATTCGGATAATCCCGGGATGGTTTTCAATTCAACGGCTTCACCGCTTCGATCAAGGCCGAGACAACGTAGTCCTCGATTCTGCTGCCCTCGGCCCACTCGCGGATAAACTCGCGGCTTTCGTTTTTCGGCTTGATACTGATATTTTCAAACCCCGCCTCGGCCATCATCTTTTGAAGGTTGTCGATTGAGGCGGCGCCGGAAATACATCCGGAGTACATGGCCATGTCGTTGCGGATCTTCTCCGGAAGCTCCGCCGTGGCGACCACATCGGAGACGGCCAGCCGTCCCCCGGGTTTGAGAACCCGGAAAGCGTCACGAAAGACGCTCGCCTTGTCGGGCGACAGGTTAATTACGCAATTGGATATGATAACATCGGCGCTGTTGTCGGCCACCGGCAGGTGTTCGATCTCACCAAGTCGGAACTCGACATTCCAGTAGCCGCCCTTTTCAGCGTTTTCGCGGGCGCGACCAATCATGTCGGCGGTCATATCCACGCCGATAACGCGGCCCTCGGAACCGATCCTGTTGGCCGCCAGAAAACAGTCGAACCCGGCACCGCTGCCGAGGTCGATCACAGTTTCACCCGGCTTCAGGTTGGCAATCGCCTGCGGGTTGCCGCAGCCCAGCCCGAGATTGGCACCATCGGGCACACTTGTCATCTCATCGGTCGAATAGCCCATCCGGGCCGATGCCTCGAGAGGCTGGACCAGTTGCTGGTCGCCGCAGCAAGACGAAGGGCCGCATCCGCAGCCGGATTCACCGCTACGCGCTATGGCACCGTAGTTTTCTCTGACTGCTTTTCTTATCTCATCCGGTTTCTGTTTGCTCATATTTCAACTCCGTTTTTCATTTACAGCTAAAACCAGCAGCGGCCGTATCTGTTCCCGGTCGGAGGGGCCAATAGAAGAGGCCGCACAATACGCGCGGCCTTTTCAAAGGTCAAAGTAAGTTTGGCGGCGGCTTAGATGCCGCTGAAGCTGAGGTCCTTGAAGTAGAAACTGGGCCGACGCGTGCTGGAATAAATATACGGATCGTTGCCGACTTCGACAAGTTGGTTCCACAGTTCGGTCAGATTGCCGGAGAGGTTCATTTCGTTGACCGGTTTAATGATCTTGCCATCCTCGACCAACAGGCCGATAACGCCAACCGAAAAATCGCCGGTGAGATCATTTGAATTGCCGCCGATGAATCCGGTCACCAAAATGCCCCTGGTCATCACCGCCACCAATTCGTCGAGGGATTTATTCCCGTACTCAAAAACGACATTGCTGGTGGAGCCGCCGTTTGGTTCGAGTCCCAGTTTCTTGCCGTAATAGCAGTCAATCAAGTAGGATTTAAGGACGCCCTTGTCGATCAGAGTGCGTTTCCTGGCGGTCAGACCTTCGCCGTCATAGAGTCGCGACCCGAGACCGCCTATGATGTGTGGATCGTCGATAATGGTCAGCTTCTCCGAGGCGATCTTCTCCCCCAGCTTGCCGTCGAGAAACGAGTTCTTCTGCTGTAGATTACGAGCCCTCATGGGGCTGTTCATCATACCGAGCAGCTTTGAGGCGGAGCGGTTTTCCACGACCATCTCATAAACGCCGGATTCGATTTTCTCCTGACCGATCTTTCTCAGAGCGCGCTCGGTTGCCTCGCGGCCGATCTCGGTCGACCCGGGGAGGTCTTTCAGGAAGCGCACCGTATTCCATACCCAGTCGGAGGGACGACCTTTATCGCCGTCTTTGACCGTGGATTCCGCACCGGCGGAGAACGAAGTGCCGTCGCGGACACCCTCAAATCCGTTACTGTGGACTTTGGCCGTACCGTAAGTCGAATCGGAATAATACGAGGTGCATGAAATGACCAGGTCGCTTCTAGTGCGGGCGGCCTCTTCCAGATCGCGAGCTAATTGCACTCGTTGCTCCGAGGTCACATCGACGTACGCGGAATCGACAATGCCAAGGTCGATGTCTTTGCGCCCTTCGTAGTACTTCGGATCGGGCAGAGTGCGGAATTCATCCTCGGTGAGGTATTTTGTCATCGCTATCGCCTCGGAGATGAACTTTCCGAGCGATTCCTTGCGAATATCGTTCGTGCTGTGACTTGAGTATCTGTTTGCGGCATAAATCGTAAGACTGAGCGAGTTCTGGGTGGATTCTTTAAGCTGGTCAAGCTGTCCGTCTCGGACCGAGGTTTCGATGTCTCTGCTGTTCGAAACATCAACCGCGGCCTGATCGGCCCCGGCCTTGATGGCAGCACTGACCGCCCACTTCGCCAATTGAAGTTTATCGTTCTTTTTCATAATATATTTCCCGTAATGAGGTTTTCCATTATGCTATCATCTCCTGAGGTGCTCATCAGGAGCTTACGCCGCCGACTGTGATCGAAGACACCTTGCAGGTTGGCAGGCCGTCGGACACCAGGCACCGCTGACCGTCCTTGCCGCAATATCCGCCGCCCAAAAACTGTTTCAGGTCGTCGCCGACCATGACGATGTCGCTGAGCACTTTGGGGCCGTTACCGATGATATTGATGTCTTTAACCGGAGCCGTCATCTTGCCGTCCTCAATCATATAACCCGTCTGCACGTAGAAAGTAAAGTCACCTGCGCCGATGTTCACCTGACCGTTGGTAAATGATTCGGTGTAGATGCCTTTCTTGACGCTCTTTATGATCTCTTCCTTAGTATGCGGTCCGGGCAGCATATAGGTATTTCTCATGCGTGGGATTGGGACGTGGCGGAAGGATTGCCGCCGTCCGTTACCGGTCGGATTGACGCCGTAGTGTTTGGAACTGATGTGATCGTGCAGGTAGCTCTTCAGAATACCATCCTTGACGAGATAAGTCTTCTCGGTGGCATTGGCCTCATCGTCAACGTTGATCGAGCCGCGCATGTTGGGCAGGGTGGCGTCATCAACGATCGTAACAAAATCCTTCGCGACCGACTTGCCGATTTTGTCGGCGAAAATCGAGATGCCCTTGCGGTTGAAGTCGGCCTCCATGCCGTGACCGATGGCCTCGTGCAGGAGAATACCGGAGTTTCCAGCGGCCAGTACGACCTCCATCTCACCACCCTCAGGTTTGACGGCGTCGAACAGCTCAACTGTGCGTCGCACGGCTTCATCGGCCAGGTAGTTAACTACGTCGGGAGTGAAATATTCGATTCCCGCACGGGGACCCCGGCCATACCAGCTTTTTTCACGTTTGCCGTCCTGCTCGGCGGTAACGGACACGCTCGCGGTGGTCATTGGCCGGTAATCGTAGGCAATCTTGCCGTCGCTGGTCGCCATCAGGACATAGGAGCTTTCGTCCTCAAACCAGATTTTTGACTTTATGACGCGTTTGCCAGCGGCAAAAACTAGGTCGTTAATGCGCTGTAGATAGGGGATTTTCTGATCGATACCGACATCCTCCCAGGCGGTCTTGATCGGATAATAGTCGGGGCACTTGACTTGATTATACTTTGTCGGCGGAGCGTTTTTTGACTGACTTGCGATATTAGCCGCAGTCTTAGCCGCCATTTTCATCGCCTCGGGCGTGATCTCCTCAGTGAAGGAATAGCCGGTTTGATCTCCCTCCAAAACCCGGATCCCGACACCAAAATCGACATTGCTGTACGCCCGATTGACATCGTTGTCCTCCAGCCCGATCCAGTTGTTGATCTGGTGCTGGAAGTAGACGTCGCAATAATCACCGCCACGTTCCAGGGCGACCGCCATCACTTTCCGAATCAGATCTTCATCAACACCGAAGTGCGTGTAGTAATCGGCCAGTTTACCGCCCTCGGCAGGCAGGCCCGCCAGGGCGGCCAGGGGGTCGGCCTTGAAGAGAAGCGGCACGCTTATCAGCGCCATTCCCTTCGCGCTCATTTTCGCGAAATCTCGTCGGGTCATGTCGGACATAGTTCTCTCCTATCGTTTATTACTGAATTGGCCATACGAGTGACATTTTGGATGTAATACTCCCTGCTAATATTATAACTTACGAAAAACTCTCTGATTGTTTTCATCTTTTTTCCGCAAAAAGAGACATTTCGCCAGGCGATTTTACGGCCCGCGCGGCTCACGGAATGCGAACAGGATTCACCGGTCAAAATCGCATAACAAAAACTGTCTCGCGCTCCGGATTCGACCGGATTGTCAGTTCGCCCCGGTGAAGACGCATAATTAGGCACGAGAGGCTTAAACCGATGCCGGAGCCGCCGTTTCGCATGGTGAAAAAGGGCACAAATATCTTCTCCGGGCGGTTAGTTCCAGCGATTCGGGCCGGCTTTGGCTGGCGTAGGAGATTCCCTTTTCGACGGCCACATTGTCACCGGAAATATTACCGGCGCAACGTATGTGTAATACCGAACCGTCATCGGCATGCTGAACACGGCAATCTCAGTGACAGCTCGCTGAATCTTAGTACGTACTCCTGCCCCACCTGACATACTTACCGGTAGGTATTGAAATCAGTTGACCAATTGATTGAGAATGGTTATCTTAATAAGTGAAGCGGGGTTATGTGCTCGTAGTGACCACCCGAATTTAATATCAATATGCATGCCGGGGGCCCGGAATAGCAATCGGAGGGGTATGTGAAAGTCCTGAAAAAGATACCGGGGGCGATTGGCGCCATTCAGCGCCATACAAAACTGTTGTTGCCCCGGGTTACTATTCGCCGACTGGTCAACCTGGCCGTGGTAGGTGTCGAAATGCTCTTCCGCCGGTCGCGGCCTACTTCACGGCCGATGGTGGCCAAAATCGAAGCCAGCAGCGCCTGTAATCTCATGTGCAGAGGTTGCCGAACCGGTATTCCATTGGTCGAATATCAGCCGGGTAATCTGAGCCTCGAAGATTTTGAGGTTATGCTCGACAAAATGGGTAGGTACTTGTTCGAAGTCGTCTTCTACATCTGGGGCGAACCGCTTCTAAACAAGAACCTCCCGGACCTGATCGAGGCAGCCCATCGGCACAATATATCCGTCATCATCTCCACCAATCTGCACTTCCTGACCGAAGAGATGGGCGAGCGATTGCTCGATGCCGAGCTGGATAAGGTCATCTTCTGTCTCGACGGCTGGAGTCAGGAGACCTACGAGCAGGTACGAATCAAGGGTGACTTCGAACTGGCCCGGTCCAATATAATGCGCTTTATCGAACAACGGCAACGACGCGGTACAAAAAAGCCCTATCTCGAATGGCAGTGGGTTGTCACTCAGAACAATCGACCGGAGCTTGACAGAGGCAAAACAGCCGCCCGCGAACTGGGTATTGAAAAATTCGTTGAACTGGTCGACTGGGGTAATCGCTTGCCGGAAGATGAACGGTTTTTCGAGGGACTGAAGAAAGTCCGACAGAAGCAATTCTCGCGCACCAACCGATGTTTCTGGCTCTGGTCATCAATCGCGATTCAGTATGACGGCAATGTATTCCCCTGCTGTCACGTCGCCAACAAACCGTACAGCGAGCGAATATACGGCAACATCGTGAAGGATGATCTGGCAACTATTTGGAACGGCAGGCAGTATCAGCGTGCCCGCCAGCTTGTGCGCAGCGGATGGGTGGACGAGGAGACCGATGTCGTCTGCGGCCAGTGCTATTCACCGCCCATATTCATCGAACGTCCACGATCCTGAACCGGTCTGCATTATCAGACCGCTACAGTCGTTCTATCGCCTTTTCATACGGCGTGAACCCGGGCACCCCTTTCAAGATCGCTTTATCCGGCTTATGAAAAGCCGGATCGTCATGAATCGCCTTGACCAGTTTTTCTCGCTCCTCCGGTGAGGCCAGAAAGCAGGTTCCGACCGCGCGCTCCCCGAGGCTCAGCCGCCGGGGATCTAAAGCGCCATACTCGGTCACCAGAATAACCTGATCAGCCGGGATAGCGGTGGTGGTGATACCGGCCGGACAGCGATTGACAATCTTGAAAATCCCGTCGCTGGTAGTCGACTTCATGGCGATAATGGCCACCCCACCGGGGGAATACCGCGCGCCCCGAATAAAGTCGGCCTGTCCCCCGACACCGCTGTACACTTTCCGCGCGTCAAGCGAGTCGGCCCAGATATTGCCGTGCAGATCAACGCCGATAGCGCTGTTGATCGTCACCATCTTCGGTTGATCGGCGATACTGAAAACACTGTTCGTGTAGTCACAGGGGCGACTCTGGACACAACTGTTCTTATCCAGCCAGTCGTACCCCTCCTGATTCTCGGCCAGGAAAATCGATGAGATTGAAAAATCGATGTTTTTTTTCCAGCGGTTGGTGACCACCCCTTCGTTGACCAGTCTCGCCATAGCGGTCGAAAACAGCTCGGTATGAATTCCGAGGTCACGCACCCCCTTGCGCAGGATGGCGTCGGTCACCGCGTCGGGCACCTCGCCGATTCCGTATTGCAGGGTCGATCCGGGAGTACTGCCGGACCCGTCATCGATATATAAGGCCGCAATAATCTCCCCGATGCGGCGCGCGCGCTCATCCGGCTGACTGACCGGGCTGGACGGCAGTTCGTAATCGGTGTCGAGGAGATAATCAATGGAACTTTCCGGGATGGTTGTTCCGAGCACAAACGGCATCCGGGCGTTTCGCTCGGCGATGACAATGCCGTTGTTGTCCTTGGTGGTCTGAATCGCGGCCAGCACTGCCTCGACCGTGGTGCCCAGGCTGTAGTTACCACCGCGATCCGGACCGGCCACCGAGATCAGGCAGACATCCGGACCGGCTCCCTCGCGGGCAACTCTCGGTATTTCCGACAGGTGCATCGGATGATACTTCGCCCAGCCATTGTTCACCGCTTCGCGCGATAGATAGCTGTTGAATATGACGCGATGCGTGACTCCCTGACAACGCTCCTTGGAAAAAAGCGGCGCCAGTCGATCCCCGAGCAGCAGGACCGAATAGAGGGCGACATGGTTGATTGACATATCGTGAGCAAGCGCCAGCAGCAGCTCCTGCGGAGCGGCGGCGTTGCCCTGGGCATAAAGGACATTTCCCGGTTTGATAACCCGGGAATTGACGGCTTCTTCTGCGGATGATATTTTGTTCATAGCCCCATGATAATAAAGCGCGATTGGATTTTCCAGATTTTTTACGGCAGAATGATAGAGGGATGGATCTTTTTCGACAAATAGAGATGCGACCGCTCCGGTTTAGACACACCCTGTCACAATTGGACCCGCTCGATCAATAAGCGAATAATAACGGGCGGATTACTTCTCTTTGGCCGGCACCGGATTCGGCAGGCGACGGACACTGTTCGAGCGACACTGCGGGCAACTCCGCTCGGTGACATGATCCGGGTCGTAGGTGCCGCTGTATTCGTGACCACACCGCAAACATTTGAATGTAACCTGCTTGGCCGCCATCAAACTTTTACCTCCGCCGGCTTTTTAGCCTTGCGCTTTCTTGTCTTTTCCTCTTCCTCGGCCAGCACCTTCATCGCGTGGGCTATCTCTTCCGGTGTCACTTTCTTGACCAGGTCTTCCAGATCGCGCATAACGCGCGCGAATTTCTGGCCGTCGGCGGCCGAGATCCACTCAAGCTGCAGCCGCTCCGGACGGATATTCAGCTTTTCGAGCTTGTTCCAGAGACGATCCATCCGCTTTTGAGTCCACGAGACAGCGTTGATATAATGGCAGTCGGCGAAATGGCAGCCCGACACCAGCACCATCGGCGCCCCCAACCGGAATGCCTGCATTACGAATTTCTCATCCACCCGGCCGGAGCACATGGTCCGTATCAACCGACAGGTAGTGGGATACTGCAGCCGGGCTGTCCCGGCATTGTCACCACCGGCATAACTACACCAGTTGCAGGCAAAGGTGAGCAGGTGCTTTTGCGGCTCCACCGCCAAGATTGCCTCGATCTGCGCCATTATCTGTTCGTCCCGGAAATGGCGCATCAGGATTGCATCCTGCGGGCACTCGGCCGCGCAGGCGCCACAACCGGCACAGGCGGCCTGGATGATCACCGGCGCTTTGGATATCTTGCGATCAGGCGCCAGGATCGCATTGTACGGGCAGACCTTGGCGCAGATGCCGCAGAAGTTGCATAGCTCGGTGTCGATCTGCGAGGTAATCGCCTCGACCTGGGTCTTACCGGCATTAAGCAGGATGCTGGCACGGGCCGCCGCGGCGCTCGCCTGCGTCACGCTGTCCTTGACATCCTTCGGCGATTCCAGGCAACCGGCGATAAACACGCCCTTGGTCGGGGCGTCGACCGGCTTCAGTTTCGGATGCGACTCCATGACAAAACCATCGGAGGTAGTCGAAAGTGTCAGCAGTTTCTTGATCTGCTCGCCGTCGCGCCTCGGGATCACCCCCTGCGACAGGACGAGCATATCCAGTTCGTGCTCCTCCAGCCTGCCGGTAGTGGTATTCTCGACCGTCACCGTCAGGTTCCTCGTTTCGGGATCCTCGACCACCTCGCCCGGAATACCCCGTATATACTTAACGCCCTCCTCCTTGCTGCGCATAAAGAGGTCCTCAAACCCCTTGCCGAACGCCCGGATATCCATGTAGAAAACGCGCGTTTCCACATCCGGATAATGATCGCACAAAAGAAGCGTATCCTTGACCGTGTTCATACAGCAGATATTGCTGCAGTATGGGTTCCCGCGGCCATCGCGCGAGCGCGATCCGACACACTGGATAAAACCGATCCGCTTGGGTGTCTTGAGATCGCTGGGACGGATAAAATGTCCTTCGGTGGGCCCGCCGGCGCAGATCAGGCGTTCGAATTCCATACTGGTGATTACATTGTCGTAACGCGTGTAACCATACTCGTCGTATTCGGTCGGATCGTAAACATCCATGCCGGTAGCGGCAATGATTACGCCGACCTCGATATTAACCAGTTCGTCCATGTCATCATAGTTGATGCACTTTTTCTCGCATACCTGGGCGCACTTGCCGCAGGCGATCGGGTTATTGCCCAGGCAGTCATCCATGTTGAGAATATATGACGATGGTACCGCCTGCGGGTAGGGCATATAGATCGCCTTGCGCGAGGAAAAGCCCTGCTGGTATTCATCAGGGAGCGCCACCGGGCAGATATTGGCGCATTCGGCAC
>DAOWIC010000083.1 GCA_030641085.1 Calditrichota bacterium | reverse complement strand
TTGAGGGCGCTAAACAATATTGGAATGCTATATCTGGTGAAGGATCTTCCAGATATAGCCATCGACTACTTTGACAGCGCGTTATCGATAAACGGTGCATACGTAAATGCCTTGTACGGAAAAGCAGATGCTCTTCTTCTGTTTGGGGATACGACGCACGCAGTCGAATATTTCGAACAAGTCATAATGCTGGACTCTACTCGTCTAGATGCCATCATGATTCTTGACTCGATTGATTCTACTCAATAACCTCCTCTGATGCTGTTCTGTGGGTGACGGTGTCGGGGTTCTTCGTCCACCTGTGGCGGACTCCGGAGCCCTACCTACTGTTTTATTTTAACATAGAATATAGCTCCTTGAGCCATGTACGCATAACCCGCATAGCAAGGACCAGCAAGACTAATATCGCGATGCCACAGAGCACAACCCAAGGCAAAGCCGCCGATGCATTTGAGGATGATTTACAGATATTGATACCTAGGATTACTGCCGCAATGATAAGTCCTGGAATGATATTATTGAAGCAATAATACTCAGCTATGTTCTTTTCAACACAGCCAATCAGATAATTCGACTTTAGCTCTTCATTTGGATTAATTTTGGACATCAACTTGTTGCGCCACGCGGTAAACTCGTCATAAGAACTAAAAATGCCTTTCCCGGTGCTCTCAGATTTTCCCATTTTTCTTACCAACCAGGAAACTGGCCTCTCAATCAGCATTCCGAAGATCAAAGTAACAATAATGCCAGAAATCACGATCAAGAGCCACTCATATGAAGAAATGATGTGTGCATCACAGTCAGTTTTTCGAAACTGAACGGCAAAGACAATCGCCAGAGCGTTAAACAGGCCGGGAATTACCGTTGATAGTAGATAGTACTGAGAGAAACTTGGAAGCTGTATCATCGCGCACATCCTTTCTCAAAAACAGTCGTGCTTAATATTCAATGGGGTGCGAAGTCCAATTGCTCACGGAGTCCGGCCTCCAAGCACGCTATTTTCTGTGCTTGCGTTTCTTGTTTATGTTAACCCAAAATAGACAAATCCGACCGGGTTGTCAACTGTCGGTTGTGGGCTTAAGGGGCAGATGAGGGCATCTGCCGCCCACAAAACAGAGGATAAACCCACCATAGATGGTAAGCCACGGAGCCGGAATGGGGCAGACGGGGGCGTCTGCCGCCCACAGCCACCATCCCCCCGCAAACAAGAGCGGCCGGCCAGTTTTATCTTGCCAAAGCTATGGACCGCATTTTCTTATAAAAACGTCAAATCGAATCGAATAATCGGCCGGCGGCGGGGTATGTCTATAAAAGAAGGTAAGACCGAAATGGAAACGGATGTGGCCCTCATCATGGATATCAAGGCCGGTAACAAAAAGGCGTTGGGCAAACTGGTCGAGCGACACAAGAAGCTCGCCTATCGCCTGGCGCTCGGACTCGTGGGCAATAAAGACGACGCCCACGATATCTCGCAGGAGGCGTTCCTGCGGGTCTACCGGTCGTCGAAAACCTACGATGCCGGCCAGCCGTTTCTCCCCTGGTTTTACACGATAATCTCCAACCTCTGCCGCACCTGGCTCAAGCGTCGCAGCCGTCGCGAGAACAAGATGGTCGACGTCGACGACGCCTCTTTTCTGCTGGTCGATACCGCCAACCCGGAATCGGTGATGGTAAAGAAAGAGACGATCGCCTGCCTGCAGCGAGCGCTGACCGAACTTGGCTTTGAGGATCGCGAGATTATCACGCTGCAGCATTTCCGGGGGATGTCTTACGACGAAATCGCCACAGTACTGAGCATTCCGCGCGGGACCGTCATGTCTCGCCTGTACTATGCTCGGAAGAAATTAGCCAGGCTCATGGGGAAACATGATGGTTGAAAACAATTCCAAAGATTATCGCGCCCTGCTGGCCGGATATGTCGACGGCGAGCTGTCGGACGAAGAACGGCGCGATTTTGAGCGGGAGCTGGCACGAAACGAGCAACTGAGAGATGAACTGGGGGAATTCAAGAAGTTGAAGGAGGTCACCGGTATGGTTCGCTACGCCGATCTTCCCGACGAGGTCTGGGAAAACTACTGGCAAAACCTCTACCGCAAAATGGAGCGCGGATTCGGCTGGATTTTTTTGTCGCTCGGCGCGATCATTTTGCTTAGTTTTGGCGCGTACGAGGCGCTCAGCCAGTTGTTCACCGACCCGACCGTGCCGCTCTGGACCAAGCTCGGTATCGGCACCGCCGGCCTGGGGGTGGTTATCATGCTGGTCTCACTGGTGCGAGAACGCCTGTTTGCCTACAATCGCGACCGCTACAAAGAGGTTAACAAATGATTTTAGCCACAACGGAAAACATCGCCGGCAAAAAGATCGTCAAGACGCTCGGCCTGGTCAAAGGGAACACGATTCGCGCCCGCCATGTGGGTCGTGATTTTGTAGCCGCCCTGCGCGGCATGATAGGCGGCGAGATCAGCGAGTATACCAAGCTGATCGCCGAGTCGCGCGAACAGTGTATCGACCGCATGACCACCCAGGCTGAAGCGCTGGGCGCCAACGCGATCACCATGATCCGCTTCGGGACCTCCGAAATGATGAAAGGCGCGGCGGAACTGCTCTCCTACGGCACCGCGGTAATTGTCAAGGACGAGTAGCGTGCTTTCCAACGCTTGACTTGCCTGCCGAACGCGGCTTTATTGCCGCTATGAAAAGCGTGTCCGGCAGATCCCAACAACCGCAACGATGGTATTATCTCCCTCGCCAGTATCTCTTCCTGATCGGGGTCTTTGTAGCCGGGATGATTTTTTTCGCCCTCTTCCGCGCTCTTTTTCTCGCCAGCAATACCGAATTCGTCACCGGCGAGCCGTTCTGGCAGATTATCACGGCGTTCGGGGTCGGCGTAAGGTTCGACCAGATAGTAGTGCTGGGGATCCTCATGCCGCTGACCCTGCTTCTCCCCTGGTTGTCGCTGAAATGGAAAGCGGTGCGAGTCGTGTCGCTCGTTTATCTGACAGCCTTTTTCTCGTTTTCGTTTCTGCTGCTGCTGACCGATATCCGCTTCTACCATGTTTTCGACGCGCATCTGAATTTTCTCGCGATTGATTATCTCGGCGAGGGCGCCGCCACCGGCTATCTGATTTTGACCGACCCGATGTTTTATATCTATATAGCGATCTGGCTGGGATCATCGGCCGTTTTCCTTTTCATCCTGCGCAAGGTCATGAACGGCGTCACGCGGATCGGCCGACAGTCGTCGTGGACCGGACGCGTTGTTTTCTTCCTGCTGTTTGTCACGCTTACTGTGGGAGGAATGCGCGGACGGGTCAGCCTGGCCCCGATCGACTGGGGCATGGCTTACTTCAGTCAGAACCGCTTCTTGAACCAGCTTGCGCTAAACGGCATCTATACGCTCGGACGCACGCTGTCCGAAAAGGGCCGTGACCCGCGCTTGTCTTACATGACCGAATCGCAGCGCTTTCCGTTTGTCGAATTCGATGATGCCCTCAAATCGGTACAGGCGATGGTGGTCGGGCGGCAGGATGAATGGCTCGATCAGGACAGCTCGCTTTTGCGCATAACACGACAGGAGCCGGCCCGGTTCGGGTTTCAGCCGAACATCGTGATTGTAATGATGGAAAGCTGGGCGGCGCGCAACACCGGCTGCCTCGGATCGCCCGACAGCCTGTCGCCGAGTTTTGACCGCCTCGCCGACGACGGTATCCTGTTTGCCAATTTCTTTGCGGGTGGCACGCGCACCAGTTACGGTCTCTCGGCCGCGCTGGGATCGTTCCCGGCGGTACCGGGCCGGTCGATCATGAAACGTTACAACGCGCTTCATCCGTTTGTCACTCTGCCGGAGTTGCTGCATGAGCGCGGCTACTACAACACTTTCGCCTACGGCGGCGATATCGCGTTCGATAACATGGAGGGTTTTTTCCGGCAAAAGGGGTACGACCTTCTTTATGGCGACAAAGATTTCGGCCTGGAGAAGGCCTTTTCAAAGTGGGGTATCCCGGATCATGTCATGGCCGGGTGCATGACGGATCTGATCGATTCGCTGCCGCGACCGTTTCAGACAACCTGGCTGACTCTGTCCAATCACGAACCGTTTGACCTGCCCGACTCCTCACTGCAGCGGTACCGTGACAATTCCGAACAATCGCGGATATTTAATTGCCAGCTCTACGCCGACAATGCTCTCGGTCTGTTTATGGACGCCAT
>DAOWIC010000026.1 GCA_030641085.1 Calditrichota bacterium | reverse complement strand
TCATGTCGCTTTCGGCGCGGTTCAAAAACAGAGTACGGTGGAGCGTAACTATATTCGGGATGGATTCTATGCCGCCGCGCGCTCGGAGGAGGTCCCCGCTATCGGCTATAAGGTCAGAGTGACGCTGGCGGTCGAGGACGTCACCGAGCGGGTGCTGGCCGCGGTCAACGGCCGGGCGGATGGCCTGAAGCGGCAGGAGGCGATTGAGGAGATATCCAAGCAGATTATTGCCGAAGCGGAGGACGGCCGGGATGTGCGTTGCAAGCTGGCCGAGATGCTGGGCGGGATGCAGTACATTCTTTACACATACTTCGAAATTCGCGATGTACGCATAGTCTACGCTCCGCCGGAGGCGATTGGCGGCTATGGAGGCGATATCGACAACTGGATGTGGCCGCGCCACGCCGGAGACTTTTCCTTCGTACGGGCCTATGTCGCGCGGGACGGTTCCTCGGCTGAGTACTCAGAGGAGAACGTGCCCTACCAGTCGAACCGGTGGCTGCCGTTTTCTACCGCCGGTGTTAAAGCGGGCGATCTGACCATGATGATTGGCTTTCCCGGAAAGACCCACCGGCACGCCTGCTCCTTTTATATCAAGGATATCCTGAACAGGCGGGTGCCCGGCCATATCCGTATGGCCGAGAATATTATCGCTATCAACGATTCGGCGGGGGCGCTCGATTCAGAGGTGGCCATCCGGCTGGCCTCACGCAATTCATCGTTAAACAACTACCTGAAAAAGAATTACGGTTTTCGCGTCGGACTGAAGCGTCTGAATGTCCTTGATAAGAAACAGCAGAGCGATAAGCAGCTTTCCGAGTTCATTAATTCCTGTCCCGAACTTACCAATCGTTACGGTCCGGTCCTCAAGCAGCTTGACAGCCTTTACCGCGAGAAGGCGCTGACCGGAGACAAGGATTATGTTCTGGAGTGGTTGGTCTGGGCATCGGACATGATGGAGTGGGCGTGCGATCTTCACAAGTGGGCTATCGAACGTGAAAAGCCGGACAGCGACCGGGAGCCGGGGTTCCAGGAGCGCGACGTACGTCTGACCCAGGAGAAACTGCGCAACCTTCAGATCAACCTGGTGCCGGCAGTTGACCGGACAGTATTGAAATACCTGCTGGTGCGGGCGCTCGAACTTCCCGAGGGGCAGAAGATCGACGCGATCGAACAGATAGTCGAAGGGACTTCCGGCGAGGAACGAGAGCGACGGCTCGATGATTATCTCGAAGCGATGTACGAGAAGACGGCGATGGATGAGATCGAGGCGCGGCTGAAGATGTTTGAAATGTCCGCCTCCGAGATTGAGCAACTTGATGATCCAATGATTCGGTTGGCGGTGGCGCTGCGCCCTGTTCTGGATGAAGTCAGCCAGAGGGAGAAAACTTTCGAGGGTGCCCTGAATCGCATCTCGCCGTACTACATCCGGGCTATGGCTGAGCTGAGCCAAAAGCCGCTATATCCGGACGCCAACAGCACGATGCGGATTAACTTCGGCGCCATCGCCGGTTTTAGCCCCCGCGATGCGGTCACCTATCGTTACCAGACCGGGCTGCTCGGCGTCATGGAAAAAGAAACGGGCGAGGATCCGTTTACGGTCCCGGATGAACTGAAACAGGTTTTCGAGGCGGGAGATTTCGGAGATTATGTCGATCCGATCATCAACGATGTGCCGGTGAACTTCTGCGCCAGTAACAGCGGCACCAACGGCAATTCCGGCAGCCCGGTTGTAAACGGTCGAGGGGAGCTGATCGGTCTTGATTTCGACACCGACTTCGAGGGCGTATCGGCGGATTATATGTATGATCCGCAACTGTCGCGGGCGATTGTGGTCGACGTTCGGTACGTGCTCTTTTTGGTGGACAAAGTATATCACCTTGACGAGTTGTTGGGTGAACTGACGATCCACTGACGATCCCGATTAATAGGGGTAGACCCGGAGTTTCCTCCGGGTCTTTGGGACAGGACGGGGGCTGTCAGCCTCCGTTGAAGAAGTCTTTAGCTTACCTTGATTTTCCCGATCAACTGATCAATCTCCAGCCGGCTGATGCGGGCCTGAAAGCGGGCCGAGATCAGCGTGGTCTGTGCCCTGATATAACTGACCTGCGCGTCGCGGAAATCGAGGGAACCGGTCACTCCCAATTTGTAACGATCCTGCTGCAGCTCGATGTTCTGTCGGGCGGCCACCACGTTTTCCTCTTCGAGACGAACCAGCTCCATGCGCCGATTGAAAGTGTCCCAGGTCTGACGCACCTGCCCGGCCAGTTGGATCTCTTCATCTCGCAGGGCCAGGCGCTGGTTGTTGGCCTCGATTTTGGCGTTAGTCAGTTTGATTTTGTCGCGACCGCCCTTGAAGAGATTGAAGGTCAACTGCAGCCCGACAGTGCCGCTGGTTGTCTCGGTCGTGATGTCCTCGAAAAGGGAGGGAGAGGGGCTGCTTGACGTGGTGCGGTCGGTGTAGCCGTAAGAGGCATTCAGGGCCAGTTTCGGGAAGAAGTTCGAACGCGCTCCCTTTAGACTCTGGTTGGCGATCTCCATATTCTGGCGGGCTGACAGGATTGCGGCATTGTACTCTTGAGCCTGAAGCAGCAACCCGTCGTAATCCACCACCAACTGCGGAATAACAATCTCCTTTACGACCGTTACCGGCGTGGCCGGGTCTCGTCCGAGCAGAATGTTTAGATCCTTGGCGGCGATTTCGACCTGCAGTTCCTGCTCGATCAGACTGGACTGGTCGGTGTTGTAGGCTACCTGGGCGTTGAGCAGATCGGTCGTTGAGGCCCCGCCCAGCTCGTTGCGGACTTTCTCCTGATTGAAGCGTTCGAGCGAGATATCCCGCGACTCGCGCGCTACATCGAGCAGTTGCTCCAACTGGACCAGATTGAAGTATGTGCTGGAGATAGCTACGACATTGCTCTCAATGATATCGCGGGCCTGGTACTCGCCGAGTTTAGCCAGCGCGTCAAACTGAGCCTTATCGGCGAACATCTTCAAGCCGTCGAAGATGGTCCAGTTCAGCGCAAGTTGCGCGTTGAGGTTCTCGCTGTCGGTGTCGCCCAGGCTGCCGGCCGAATTCGATTCCTCGTCCGACGTACCTAGTTCATAGCCGCCGGAGGCGTCGATAGTCGGCAGGAAGCCGGCGGTGCCTTCACCTTTGTTGTTGGCCGATATTTTGGCGTTGTTGCGGGCGATCTGGATGCTGTAGTTGTTTTGCAGGCCAATCTCAATAGCTTTGTCCAGCGTCAGCTCCTCGCCGTGGCTACCGGCGGCGGCAAGCAGCAGTAGCGCCGTCATCAGTATTATCAGTTTCATCTGTTTTCCCTTTTTCATCAGCATGCTACTCCATCGCCGGGACTTGAAGTTCCTTCACCGCCGGTTCAACGGCTTCCGGCGTTCCTTTGAAACCAAAGAACAGCCGCGCCCAGTTAACACGGAACGAGTTGAAGACCATAAGCGAGGCCGGCAGAATCAACAGCAGAATAAAGGTGCCGAAAATCAGACCGTACGCTACCGAAATGGCCATCGGCACCAAAAACTGCGCCTGACGACTGGTCTCCATGATGAGCGGCGCCAGTCCCAGCGAGGTGGTCATGGTTGTCAGCAGAATCGGCCGCAGCCTGGCGATGCCGGCGTTGTAAATGGCGTCACGAACACTCTGGCCTTGGCGCAAAAAGCGGTTTACCTGGTCGACCAAGACAATACTGTCGTTGATCACAATTCCCGAGAGAGCGATCATGCCGACGAACGACAGCATGTTGACCTGCAGACCGTGAATACCGTGTCCCCAGATCGCTCCCAGCACGCCGATAGGTATCAGCGAGAAAATCAGTATTGCCTGGGCGTAGGAGCGAAAAACCAGCACCACCAGGACAAACATGCAGATCAGCGCGACCGGGAATGCGATCTGCATCGAGCTGACTATCTTCCCCTCCTCGCGAGACTGGCCCTCGAAGGAGGCTTTCACGCCCCGGACCTCCGCCATGACTTTGGGAAGGACATCCAGCTTAATCGCCTCAAGAATCGGCGGCAGGTCATCGGTGGCGTCGGCCAGGTTTGCCTCAACTTTGATTTCGCGTTTTCGGTCGAGATGGTTGATGGCCGTGATGCCACGTTCGATTTCATATTGGGCGAGTTCAGAGAACGGGTACTCTTCGCCGCTTGAGGTACGGATTCTCATCTGGTCGAGGTTGCCCAACTCGGTGCGGTCTTTCTCGGAGTAGCGAACCCATACCCGGATCTCATCCTTGCCGCGCTGGATCCGCTGGACTTCATCGCCGTAAAAACCCTGTCGCACCTGTCCGGCGATATCCTGGAGCGTCAGCCCGAGCGCATAGGCACGCGGTTTGAGGGTAATATTGATTTCGCGGCGTCCTTCCTCGTCCGAATCGCTGACATCCTTGAGCGAGCTGAAATTCTCCAGTTCGGTTACCAGCAGATCCCTGGCCTTGTTCATTTGTTCGATGTCGCTGCCGAGGAGACTGATCGAAACCGGCTTGCCCCAGCGACCGCCACTGGCAAAGGTGATAGTGCGCGCTTCCGGCAGCGGACCGAGCGTCTCCCGAATTCTGTTGCCGATGAGATAACTCTCCATATTCCGAGTCTCACCCTCAAGCAGCAGAACCAGCAAACTGCCGGTGTGGCCGTCGCCGGCCGAAGCCTCGCCGTATCGGGAACTGCTGCTGCCGACGCTGCGCAACACTCCGATCACCACATCACGACCATCCTCACGTTCCTGCTTTATCTCCTCGTTAACCTGCCAAACGACAGTTTCAATTCGCGCCAGCAGCGAATCGGTATCGGCCTCCTGCCGTCCGGCTACGAGACTCACGTTTATCGGAACCGTGTCCGCGTCGATCTCCGGGAAGAACGTTATCCCAATCAGCCCGCCGTAGAGAATGCCGACAGTGGTCATGGTGAGAGCAAGCGGAATGAGGACTGTGATCCATTTATTATTCAGGGCGGCCTTCAAAGTCGGTGCATAAATGCGATGGGTCAGGTACTGGATCGCCTTTTCGAATTTGGCCCGGACATTTGAGTCGTTGGCATGGCTGTGCAGTCCCTTGGAATGCGCCAGGTGGGTGGGCAGGATAAGAAACGCCTCTATCAGCGAAAAGACCAGCGATGCGATAACCACCAGCGCCATCTGCCAGATGAACTTACCCATCACGCCGTCGATAAAGAAAAAGGCCAGGAAGACGATGACGGTTGTCGTGACCGACGTTATCACCGGCACGGCGACTTCGGTGGCGCCGTCGACGGCTGCCCTCAGCGGCGATTTACCACGTTCGTAGTGAGCGAATATATTTTCGCCCACGACAATGCCGTCATCGACAAGAATACCTACTACGATTATCATGCCGAAGAGCGACATGACGTTGATGGTTATCCCCGAAAATGCCGCGATAATAAACATGCCGGCAAATGAGAAGGGGATACTGATCGAAACCCAGAACGACATGCGCAGGTTGAGAAAGAACCCGAGCGTGATGATAACCAGGATCAGACCGATAATACCGTTTTTGGTGAGCAATTCGATGCGTTGTCGCAGCGGTACGGTGCGGTCGTCAACGACCTGAGCCGTGACGGAGCTGTGGGATTCGTTGAAGGAGTCCACATGGCGCAGGGCGATGTCGGCAATGGCAAGAATATCCTCGCCGTCGGTCTGGTCGATAGCCACAAGCAGGGCCGAACGGCCGTTGTAGTATCGCTTCTCCGGCGTATCTTCCCACTGTTCTTTGACGTCTGCAATGTCCTTAAGGTAGACTACCGTGCCGTCCGGATTACCCCTCACCGGAATATCCAGAAGTTCGGAAGCATGGTAGTTACGCCCCCAGGCTCGGATCAGCATCTCTTCGTACGAGGTTTCGAGCTTGCCGCCGGAGATGTTGACGTTAGCCCGGCGCACCGCCGCCGCTACTTCGTCGAAGGTTAACTGGAAGCGGCGCATATCTGCTTCGGATAGTTCAATCGAAAACTCGAGATCCGGCAAACCCTCGATATCGATTTGAGATATTTCAGGATAGGCCAGGAGTTCATCGCGGAATTGTTCGGCCATGTACTTCAGGTTATACAGGTCAGTATTGCCGAATATCATGATCGACAGAGCATCGCTCCGAAACTTCTGTTCGAAAACAACCGGCTTCTCGGCGTCGACCGGAAACGAGTTGATCGCGTCGACCGAGTTTTTGACATCGGCCAGAACCTTTTCCATCGAGGCGTCTTTCTTGATCTCGACCGTAACCGAGGCGGAGTTTTCCCGCGAGACAGAGGTTACCCGATCGACTCCGGCAAGTCCCTCCAATTGTTCCTCGATTTTGAGAACCACACCTTCGGCCACCTCTTCCGGCGATGCTCCCGGGTAGGCGACCGTGACATTAATCAGGTCCGGCGTAAGTTCAGGAAAGAAGGAGTATCTCATCTGGAGCATGGAGAGCATGCCAAAGATCAAAACGCTGACCATCAACACCGTTGTCCAGATGGGGTAACGAATCAGGAAGTTTGTTACCTTACTCATTACTTACTCCGTTCGCTTGCGGAGGCCTGGCGGGCGACCGCGGGCATGCCGGCTGACACACCCTGCATCGCCCCTACCACCAGGGTGTCGCCCTGGGCGATACCGCTATCCACTATGACCGAGTTGGTCTCTTTGCGGGCGACAGCCACCTCGGTGTACTTGAGCTTGCCCTCTTTTATAAGATAGACGTAATTCTCGTTGTAAAGCGCCTTGCGCGGGACAGCGACTGAGTTTTGAGTGACACGACCGGGAATGCGCGCCTCGACAAAGATACCGTTCAGCAGCGAAGATGCCTCATTGTTATCGACACTGATGTAGAGCGGTATTGTCTGGGTGCGATCATCGATGCTTGAGCCGATACGGGTGATCGTACCCTCCCACGGGCCCGACAATTCAGCCGAGGTAAGCACCACCTTCTGATTCAGAGAGATCCAGCCGATATCCTCCGCGGATACCGAAACCTCGACCTCCATATCCTCCAGATTGATTATCTCGCCCAGGTGGGAGCCGGGTCGCGCCGACGAACCCTCGCGCAGGCTGGCGGATACGATTGAGCCGTCGAAGGGGGCGTAGAAGTAGTGCTTGGCCAATGTGATCTCCAGGTCGCGAACCGAGAAATAGAGTTTGTAGACGTTGAACCGCGACAGGAAGAGCTTTATCTTCTGGTTGCTGGTCTCCGGGAGCGGCTCAAGATTTCCGTTGAAACCGCAGTTATTGAAATAGTCCTGCCAGACCTGGTATTCGTCCGGAAAATCGACCTTGATCTCCGGCAGTACGGTCGCCAGCGCGGTCATGAGATCGCTTTTGGTGCTGTTGAGCGTCAACTGGGTCTGGCGCTCGTCAATCTGGAGCAGCAGATCACCCTTTTTGAATGACTGCGCCGGCTGAAATGGAACATCGCCCCGAATCAACTCGCCGGTAACCTCGGCATAAAGCTCGACCGGCTGAGCGGTTGTCACACGGCCGTAGGCGATTATTTCGGCTGGCACATCACCAAGCTGCGCCACGATCACCTCGACATTCATAGGGCGCGGCTTACTGGCCCGGCGTTCCGGCTCGGTTTTCATGCTGGCAAACAGCAGCATCGCCCCGAGCCCAACCACAAGTATAATGACCGGCACCAGAATTTTCGTCGTCTTCTTCATCTAATGACCTTTCCCAGATATGGCACTTCGCTATTTTCTATTACCTTTATAATCAACATTACATTCGCTCTGTCGTTCAGCCTTTCCTGCCTGCCCCTGTAGTCAGGAAAGTTTCGTCCCGTTATGTTATACCTTAGACAGTTGCAATTGCAACTATATTTCAGGAATATTCAGGATTCGAGATTATCTCGAATTCTGTCCAGAACCCTCCTGAAAATCACCAATTCCTTGCTGCCGATACCCTCCAGGGCGGTCTCCTGCGTTGCCCGAGAGACCTCGGAAAATTTGAAAACCATCTCTTTCCCTTCGTTTGTCAGGTAAAGCATATTCTGCCGGCGGTCGTTTTTGTCGGGGATACGGACCAGCAGGTTCGCCTTCTCAAGCGAGTCTATCAGTCTGGTAGCAGCGGCTTTATCGCGGTGCATCAGACAAGCAACAGCCTGCTGATTGAGGCCCTCGGACCGATAGACGTTTGCCAGTACAATCATCTGGGGAGCGCTGTAGGGAAAACCGGCTTCGTGCAGCTCTTTGCTCAATCGATTCATCATAGCCTTACCGGTTCGGCCCATGCGATGACCAATGGCCCGCTCCAGTTCCTTCATCAGTTCTTTCTCGTCCATCATAATCTCAGATCCATTATGGTTGTATGCTGCAATAGTTGCGAATGTAACTAATTAATGTCGATTGTCAAGACAAATAATGTATCAATTTCAGGAAAACGCTGCAAGGCGCGAAATATTGGTCAGCTAAGCGAGGTGGCGACTCGGTACGACTGCTTGACGCAATCGTTTAAACCAATGCCGTAGTATGCGTTACCGGTCACGAACAGGTTGCCGATGGCCTTCAACTCGGTTTCGACCGTCTTCATGCGATCGGCGTGGCCGATCAGAAACTGCGGGATTCCGTGGGTCCAGCGGTAGATTTTGACCATTTCCGGCTCACCGCTGATGCCCAGAATATCGGCCATATCAGCTTTGACACGGCTCAGAAGCTCATCATCGGTCAACTTGACCGAATCATGATCGCCGTCGCCGCCGACCATCGTTCGGAACTGGACCTTGCCCTCGGGGGCGCGCTGATTGAAAATGGAGGATGTCCAGATCGAGCCGAGAATACCGCGCTCTTCCTTGGCCGGAACCAGAAAGCCGAAGCCGTCGGTGCTGGTCCGTATCTGCGAGGTATCGTAGCCGAGGCAGACCACCGAGATAGGGGCGTAGCGGATTTCCGCCAGCGTGTCCGACAGTCGCGGCGACATGTCGGCGACAACCTTTGAAACCAGGTGAGCAGGCTGTGAAAGAATCAGGTTGCGGGTGCGTTCGGTCTCACCGTCCGCAAAACCTACTACAAAATTGTCGCCGTCTTTGGCGACCGACTGGACCGGGCGACCGGTGGTAATGTGCTGGTCGTAAAATTCTTCAAAGCGCTCGATCAATCGGTACAGGCCGCCGTTGAATGAGGTCAACCATCCTCCCGGACCGCTCGGGCCGCCGCCTTTCTTCCCTTCGGCCTTGGCTTTTCTGGCCTTGGCTATCATCGCCTTGAACAGCGAACCGTATTCGTCTTCCATTTCCCTCATAACGGGGAAGCATGAGGCCAGCGATAGCCGGTCGGCCATACCGCCGTACACGCCGGAGACCATCGGCTGCACCAGGTAGTCGGCGGCTTCGCGACCGATGCGGCGCTTTACGAAATCGTAGATTGATTCATCACCTTCGGGGCGACTTTTGGCGATCGGTTCAAACAGCAGTCGGAACTTGCCCGGCCAGCTCAGGATGTTCGACATCATAAACCTTGGCGGCGACATCGGCACCGAGCACAGCCCGCCCTTGCGCAGGATAAAGCGATTGCTGACATTCTCGTTCGCCCTCTCCAGATCACCGTTCAGGCCGAGTTCTTCGCACATCTGCAGGGTCAGAGGTTCGCGGTCGAGGAAGCCGTTTGGTCCCCAATCGAAACTGTAGCCCTCGATCCGGTCCGTGCCGATCGTTCCGCCCAGTCTGGTATCCGCTTCATAAAGTCTAACATTCAAGTAGGCTTTATGGTGGCGCAGGAAATGGAGAGCTGAAAGGCCGGAGATGCCTCCGCCAACGATGATGACATCAGTTTTAGACATGGCTGCTTACCTTGTTTTTTATGATCGACGCCAGAAGGGCGGCAAAACGCGGGTCGGCGTTAAACATCGGCATCCGGCGGATCCGTCCCTCGGCTGTCGGGCCGAGTATCTGCGGCAGCTCGATATCTATCTCGTACAGCGTTTCGATATGATCGCAGACAAAGCTGATCGGGACCACGAACAGCCGACGCTTCTCGCCGAGCAGGCGGCGCGCTTCGTCGATCGTGTCCGGTCCCACCCATGCGACCGGACCGGTTCGGCTTTGAAACGACAGAAAATACTCCCGGTCCCGTGCGGCGAGGGCGGCGGTGCGCTTGACCTGATCCACATACGGGTCGCCATCATCGACAAACTTCTGGGGCAGGGAGTGGGCCGAAAAGAGCAAAGTCTCGTCGTCGGTGATGTTCTTTGCGATATATTCTCCGAGCAGCGATGTATATTCTTCGTTGTCGTGAAAGTCCTGTATATAGGTGGCCGGAATTTGCGGATATTCGGCCAGAGTCTTTCGCGCGACCTCAAACGACGATCCGGTGGTGGCGACACTGTACTGGGGGTAGAGTGGCAGAAAGGTGATCTGTTCGAACCCGGCCTCGACTGCCTGCCGTACAGCTTCGTCGATCATGGGACGAAAATAGCGCATACCGATAAAGCAGCGGAAGCCCGGCTCACTTCGCCCGACTATCTCCTCAATCATGCGCGCCTGATCGCGTGACCATTTCAATATCGGCGAGCCGCCGCCGATCAGGTCGTAATGATGCTGCACCTTTTTGTGACGCAGCGAAGATATCATCCGCGCGAACGGTTTTTGCAGCAACCGCCCGCCGGGAAGGCGGATCAGGGTGCGGTCGGAGAAGATATTGCGCAGGTATTTCTTAACGTCGGCGGTCGTCTCCGGCCCGCCCATCGAAAGCAGGATCGCGCATCTTTTCTGCCCTGCACCGGTGATCATCTATATTGTCCTTGAAAAGGTTGCTTTCTTTGAATCGCTCTTGAGATACGCATCGTAGGTCATCGCGATATTTCGCACGAAGGTACGACCCAGCGGCGTGATCGTCAGCCCGGTCTCCGATTCAACCAGGAAACCGTCGTCAACAAAACCGGCCAATCCAGCCAGATCATCGCCGAAATAATCATGGTAGACGATATCGAACCGTGTTTTTAGCTCGCTGAATTTGAGCCGGAAATTGCACATCAGGGAAGTGATGACATATTGCCGGATCAAATCGTCGTCAGATAGACGCATACCGCGAAATACGGCCAGGCCGTCGCCCGATACCGACTGCTTGTAACTGTCCAGTTTGGAATGATTCTGGAAAAAGGAATTATCGACATAGCCTATCGACGACATGCCGAAACCGATCATCTCCGGCGCCGATTGCACCGTGTAGCCCATGAAGTTCCGATGCAGCCGACCGTCCGCCTGAGCCAGTGAAAGCTCGTCGGTCGGCAGGGCGAAATGGTCCATGCCGATCTGGCGATAACCGGCGGCGGTGAATTTCTCTACCGCGGCGGCAAAAAGCTGATATTTCACTTCGGTCGACGGCAGTTCTTCGGGACGTATCCGCGATTGGTGCGACTTGACCGTCGGCAGGTAGGCAAACGAGTAGACCGCGAGGCGATCCGGCCGCAGGGCGATTGTCTTGTCGAGAGTCGCCATGAAGCCTGCCACAGTCTGGCGCGGCAGGCCGTAGATCAGGTCGAAGTTGATACCCTTGAGGTTCAGTCTGTGGCAGTAATCGAGCATGTCGGTGACAGTCTTTTCCGGCTGCACCCGTCCGCTCGCTTCCTGAACATCGGGATCGAAATCCTGCACGCCGATAGAGACCCGGTTGAAACCGCGCCTGATCAGAAAATCCAGTTGCTCTCTGGTGGTCACGCGCGGATCGAGTTCAATCGAGCGCTCGCCACCTTGGACAAAATCGAAATGCTCCTCAAGACAATCGAAGATCGCGGCCATGCCGGTAATATCGACATAGGTCGGGGTGCCCCCGCCGAAATGAAGCTGATTCACCTTGCGGCGCGGTTTAAGTAGCCCGGCGGTTCGTTCGATCTCCCGGCAGAGATTCGTGATATAGTCATCCACCCGGGCCGGATTGTTGGTGATGTATGTATTGCAGCCGCAGTAATAGCATCGCTTCCGACAGAACGGAATATGGCAGTAAAGCGCCAGCGGCGCGTCCGGATGTTGCGATGCCCGGCCGAGCGCATCGACATACGCCTCGGTGCCGACCTCGTCAGTCCAGACCGGGGCGGTCGGGTAGCTGGTGTAGCGTGGCCCGGGACGGTCATACTTGCGGAGAAGTTCGACCGGTACGGTGGTGGCGGTGGTCTCGTTGTTCATTCTTATGACCTGTATTTGTGAACCGTGTCGATCACGGCGTGGACAGACTCGATGGGCGTTTGAGGCTGAATCCCGTGACCGAGGTTGAATATCAGACGGTTATGGTTATCAAAGCTGTCGAGTATCGCTTTGGTCCGCTCGACTACCGTCGCAGGCGGGCCGAACAGCACCGACGGATCCAAATTGCCCTGCACCGCTTTTTCCGGCAGTGCCTTCGCGGCCTGGGCAAGTGACATGCGGTAGTCCACCCCGACCACCTCGCAGTCGATGTCGCGCACGATGTTCAGGTAGGGGGCGAGGTTATTCACGAAGAGAATACGAGGGATGCCTTCGTTTGATTGGAGTCGCCCGAAGATCCGGTTGACCGGCTCGGCCGACCACTTACGATAATCATCCGGCGAAAGAATACCGCCCCAACTGTCAAACACCTGCACGGCATCGACACCGGCGTCGATCTGCGTCTGCAGGTAGCGACTGATCACGTCGGTCAGGAGGTCGAACATCTCGCGGGCGGCATCGGGATGCTCGTGAAGAAATCGCTTGGGGCGATCGAAGTTCTTGGAGCCCTTGCCCTCGATCAGGTAACAGGCGAGCGTGAACGGTGAGCCGACAAAACCGATCAGCGGTTTGTCCGGCACGATTCGCTTGATCTCGCGGATACCTTCCAGCACGAACGAGAGCTTATGCTCGATGTCAAAATCGGTCAGCCGTTTAACATCATCGGGCGAACTGATCGGCTTATCGACCTGCGGGCCGCCTTCGGGGAATTCAAACTTCATGCCCATCGGCTCCAGCATAGTCAGGATATCCGAAAAGAGAATAGCGGCATCGAGGCCGAACCTCACTATCGGCTGGCGGACTACCTCGGCGATCAACTGCGGCGAGCGGCAAAGGTCCAAAAATGAGGCTGCCTCACGTACTTTGCGATACTCGGGCAGGTAGCGTCCGGCCTGACGCATGATCCATATCGGGATGCGTCCGTCGTTTTGGCCGTAGCAGGCTTTGACAAAATTGCTGCTGCTCATACCCATTGATGCGCCTCCTGCTTGATTGTTGCAACCAGGATGTCGGCGGCGTCATCGAGCATGTCGTCGGTTTGAGCGGCCGAGATAAAGCAGACCTCGTAACCGGAGGGCGGCAGGTATAGACCCTGTTCGAGGATCTTGTCATGCATGCGGTTGTAGTGCGCGATGCCGTCTCTGTCGATACTCTTGGCGTCGCGGGGGAGATCGCGCTGGAAGACGAGCCAGAAGATCGAGGCTATACCGGCAATGTTGAACGTACTGTTGGTCAGGCGCGAGGTAATCCGGCTGACAAACCGGCGGTTCTTTTCCTCAAGTTCGGCCTGAATCCGGCCGTTGGCCAGTTTAGCTAGGGTCGTTAATCCGGCCACCATTGCCACCGGGTTGCCCGATAACGTGCCCGCCTGATAAACCGGGCCGAGCGGCGAAAGGACATTCATCACATCGCTCCGTCCGCCAAAAGCGCCGACCGGCATACCGCCCCCGATGATCTTGCCGTAGGTGAGCAGATCGGGATGGATACCGTAGTAGGCCGCCGCGCCGCCCATGCCGACCCGGAAGCCGGTGATGACCTCATCGAGAATCAAAAGCGCGCCGTGCTTTTCGGTCAGGGCACGCAGCAGGCGCATGTAATCATGTCGTTGGATCAGCAGGCCGTTGTTGGCGGGGATACCTTCGATAATCGCCGCCGCCAGCTTGTCACCATGATGGTCGAAAAATTCCTGCAACGCCTCTTCATCGTCGAGCGGAAGCACCGCTGTCTGGCTGGTTATCGCCTCCGGGACACCCGCCGATGACGGCTGTCCGAAAGTGGCCAGGCCGGATCCGGCCTGCACCAAGAGGTGGTCGCTATGGCCATGATAGCAGCCCTCGAATTTCAATATCAGGTCACGGCCGGTGAAACCGCGCGCGGTACGGATAACCGACATAACCGCCTCGGTCCCGGAGGAGACAAAGCGGATACTCTCAACCGCGTCGATCTGGCTGACAATAAAATCGGCCAGTTGATATTCAAGTTCGGTGGTGGCGCCGAATGTCATGCCGCGTTCCACTTGGGTCTTGACGGCCGCGACTACATCCGGATCGGCGTGACCGAGTATCAGCGGACCCCACGAGCTACAGAAGTCGAGATATTTGTTGCCGTCGACATCATACAGGTAGGCGCCTTCGCCTCTGTCAATAAAGATCGGTGTGCCGCCGACCGATTTGAAAGCGCGGACCGGCGAGTTCACGCCGCCGGGCGTTACGCGACCGGCAAGGTCCATCAGCTTTTTCGATTTATCTTTCTTAAGCATTATGCCACCCATTTTTCAGAATGTCTCGCAGGTGATAGGTTAGTATGATAGAGGCTCCGGCGCGGGTGATGGCGGTCAGGTTTTCCATGACCATGAGTCCTTCGTCGGTCAGTCTCGCCTCCACCATCAACTTGACCGCGGCATATTCGCCCGAGACGTTGTAAGCCGCTACCGGGAGCTGCGTGTTGTTCTTGAAATCGGAGATCAGATCGAGATACGCCAGGGCCGGTTTGACCATGACGATGTCAGCGCCCTCGGCTTCGTCGAGGCGCAGTTCGCGCAGCGCTTCGGCGCGGTTGCGGAAATCCATCTGATAGCCCTTGCGATCGCCTTTACCGGGGGCGGACTTGGCCGCCTCGCGGAACGGACCGTAGTAGGACGAGACGTACTTGGCGGTGTAGGCCATGATAATCGTGTCGGTAAAGTTCTGCGCCTCCAGACCGGCACGAATCGACCCGATCCGACCGTCCATCATGTCCGACGGCGCCACACAGTCGCATCCTGCTTTGGCCAGTGCTACCGCCATCTCGGTCAGGATTGCGACCGAACGATCGTTGTCGATCTCACCATCTATTGTGACGCCGCAATGACCGGTGTCGGTGTAAGCACAGAGGCAGACATCGGCGCTGACAAAAAGATCGTCACCGAACTTGTCCTTCAACTGTTGGACAGCCACGATCACCGGATTTTCAACGTCTTTGGAACTGGCGGCCATTGGGTCCTTACGTTCGGTCACGCCGAAAAGCATGACCTTGTTGATGCCGAGCTTGACATCGTCGGCTATCGACCGGACTAGTTGGTCGGGGGACTCGCGGTAGATTCCAGGCAGGCCCTTGATCTCTTCTTTGATGCCGCTTCCGTCGCCAACAAAGTAAGGCTGGATCAGTCGCTCAGGGGCGAGAGTTGTTTCGAAGGCGAGGCTTCTTATTGCCGGCGTCCGGCGCAGGCGGCGGGGGCGATGATTTAGTTCCATTTTAAGTACTCCAGGATATTGTCAACGTCGGCGTGCTCCATAATGATAACCTCATTCCAACCGAGATGGTTCATCTCGGCGGCGGTGGAACGTCCGATTGCCACCGGGCGGGCGACCGGGCGGTCAAACTGCTCCTGGTAGGAGCGCACGCATGACGGAGCGGTAAACAGAATATAGTCGTTGTCGGAAAATGGCCGAATCAGTTCGCTTTCGACCGGGCGCGGACAGGTCTGGTAGCAGACGAGCGGGAAATACTGCGCCTTCAGTTGCGTCATGATGTCGCGCGGATCGAAATTGATCTTCTCGCCTCGGGCGAACATAACGGTCTCGCCGGTATGTGTTCCAGCATCGGCCCATTCGGTGAAAAATGTCTCACCGTATGGTTCCGACGGCAGAAAGTCGGCGGTATGTCCGTGTTCGTTGAGGGCTTCGGCGGTCTTTCGACCGACCGTCCCAATGCGAGTCCGGCCGCTCAGAGAGCGACCGATCTGTTCCATCCGATTGAAAAACAAATGGACCCCGTTGGCGCTGGTGAACATGAGCCAGTCTACCCCGGCTTCGTCGAGTCCCTCGGGCCATTCGAACGGGATCGGCTGAGTCTCAATAACGGGCAGAGGAACAACCTCAACGCCGGTCCCGGTAGCCTTTTCGATTAGCGACTGTAATTGATTTTTTGTTCGTGTAACACCCAGACGCAATTTCATTCTCCGTCTGCCAGAGTGGCAAACGCCTCATCGATCATCTGTTCGACATCACTGCCGGTGATCTCAACCTCATCAAGTCCGGCCCAATTTTCGCCCTCACGCCGACCAAGCACTGCCTTCAGCCGCAGGCCACTGTCGGTCACCTCCGAAAAAACCCCGAGCGGCAAGGAGCAGCCGGAATCGAACCGACTCAGCAGCCCTCGCTCGAGCGAGGCTTCCGTTGTTGCCTGCGGGCAGCCCATTCTGGAAATAACGGAGTCGACAATTGGGTCGTTGGTGCGAATCTGAATACCTAAAACCCCTTGTGCGGGAGCCGGCAGGAATTGTTCCGGATCGAGCAGGACCACCTCAAGGTCGGACAGATCCAGTTCCAGGCGCATCACGCCGGCGGCCGCGATCATGATCGCGTCATACTGACCGTCGCGCAGTTTCTTGACTCTCGTCGGTACATTACCGCGCAGATCTTTTATCTCAAGGCTCGGCGCGGCGTTGGCGATCTGGCATTTGCGGCGATTGGAACTGGTGCCGATTATGCCGCCTTCTTTTACCGGTATCAGGCCGTTGTCGGTTTTGGATTCCTTGCGAATGAGAAGCATTTCGCGTCGGTCGACACGATAACCGGCCGCGCCCAGTTTCAGGCCCTTCGGTTGAGTCGTCATCAGATCTTTCAATGAATGCACCGCCAGGTCGATCTCGCTGGCCAGCAGGGCTTCCTCCAATTCCTTGGTGAAAAACCCCTTGCCTTCCATCTTATCAAACGAAAGCTGGTCCAGTTTGTCGCCTGAGGTCTTGATGATCTTGATCTTAACCTCGCAGCGGTGCTCGTCGGTAAGAATGTCGCGGATAAAGTTCGCCTGCCACAGCGCCAGATCGGAGCCGCGGGAGCCAATCACCAATTTGTCAGGGGTCATACGGCTTTCCTTGAGGAATCGCCAAAGTCGGTGATGCTGAGGTCGGGGCGATTCTCGACCAGGTGGTCGGAGAGTTTGCGCACCGGCTGGAATGAGGAATGGCCGATCAGCTTGGTAACCAGCTTGAGCACCGCCTCCTGGTCCTTTTCTCCGAGACCGGTTACCCGGTGCGAGAAGAGATCATCGAGCGCTCTTTTGGCCAATTCGCATGATTCTTTATAGCTGCTACGAAAGATCGGCTTTAGGGATACTTCTATCTGGTCGGCGAGATACCGGGTGACCGCCTCGCGGACAATACGGTTAGCCTTGCCGGCTTCGACAAATTTCTGGCGGAGGTTACCTTGACCCTGCGACTTCAGGAAAGGGATATCGACCAGCTTGACGCCCTCGGCACCGGTGAAATCGACCGAGAAGTCACGCGGGATAGCCAGGTCGATACAGGTAATCGATGCCTGTGACAGGGGCAGTTTTTCCAAAAAGGCGGCGTCAAAAACCGGCTGGTTGGCGGCGGTCGATGAAACAATCGCGTCCACATCGACCGGACTGTTGACAAAATCATCAAGCGACAAAGCGCTGCCACCGAATTCCTCGGCCAGCTTCTCGGCTTTCTCGACTGTGCGATTTACAAAGACGAGCCGGCTCGGGAGATACTCGGCCAGGTACTTGACCATCTTGGTAGTCATCGGGCCGGACCCGACCAGGGCGATAGTCCGATCGGTCTTGCCCTCAAGCTGCTTTTTCAGTTCTCCGGCGGCCAGCGAGGCCATCGAGACCGAGCCGGTACCGAGCGCGGTCTCCCGGCGGATCTTCTTGGCCACCAGCAAGGCTTCTTTGATAAGGTTTTCCAGCGCCGCGCCGCTCAGACCGGACTCGACTGCCTCTTGCCAGGCTTCTTTGTACTGGCCGGTAATCTGGGTCTCGCCAACAACGAGCGACTCAAGCGAGGAGATAGTGCGAAACAGGTGCGTGACTGCGTCCTTGCCGGTGTAGTGGTAAAAATCGTTGGGGAAGAAGCTCAGGTCGGCCTGGTCGCGGAAGAAAACATCGATCAAGCGATGCAGAATCTTGGCGTCGGAGGTCTCACGGCGGGTGGCGTAGACAAATTCGACCCGGTTGCAGGTCGAGAGATAGATTAGTTCATCAACGCCAAGTTCGGCTTTTAGTTTTTTCAGGGATTCAGCTTTGGTTGCCCGGTCAAGAGTGAGCCGCTCAAACAGCGGCATGTTCTGTTGCCAGATCGAAGTTCCGATGATGCCGTATTCCATATTCGCTCAATAATCCTCGTTTATCCGATTTTGATTGAGCAAAGTATATAATAAAAGGAATTATCTTTGTCATGATAGTGTCATAGTTTGTGAAAAAGATAACAAAAGCAAAAAAAATAAATCAATTGAGCCGGCTCTGTCCAAGATAGTATTGGCTTGAGAGAGTAAGTGCTGTCCCCACAGCGAGATAGATAAGGCTTAATACCTGATGGTCGAGTCCCGTTTGACGCAACAAAATCCCCGCGATGACCATCACTGTCACCAGAAGATATGACTCAATTGACTGAAAGGCGAACAAGCAGATTTTCTCTTTATGGGGCGACAGTTGCCTGATGCGGCGGATATTCGCCGCGACCACCCTGCGGAAGACCCAGCGCTGCTTGACATAACCGACCGCTAT
>DAOWIC010000176.1 GCA_030641085.1 Calditrichota bacterium | reverse complement strand
TTCGCCATGCTGGTTTCTCCCAACTGCACCAACGAGGACCTATATGTGGCGCAGAAATTCACCCGGGTGGTCATGGGTTCGCACCATGTCGATACCACCGCGAGGAATTTTTACGGCGCAGGTTTTAACGCCTATTTGAACCTGATGCGGCGTGCGGCGCCGCTGGCCGATGTACAGAAGGCCTCGGTAGTGCTTCACATCGGACTGGATACCCGATTCGGCCGTTCGGTGGTTGGGGTTGAGTTGCGGCGGGCGATCAGTCGCGGAGCGAAAGTTATCGCGCTCAATCCTCGCGACCATAATCTCAGCCTGCTGGCCGACAAATGGCTTCAGCCTCAGGCGGGTGGCGAGCTGGATATGCTGCGCTCCCTGGCGGCGCTGACCAAACGCAAGAAACCGGTCACCGGTACGGTCGACGATGAAATCGCCGTTGTGGCCGGAATGCTTATGGAGGCGACGGAACCGGTGTTATTGGTCGGTTCGGAACTACTACAGTATGAACAGGCGACATCGATGCTCGAAACAATCGAAAAGATCGCCGACAATATCGGCGCCGGGATACTCCCACTGCCGGCGCAGAACAACCTGTTCGGCTCGATTCTGATGGGCGCATACCCGGAACTTCTGCCGGGCGCGGTATCTTCGTCAAGCCAGAAGAGAGCTGCGGAAGTGAAAAAAACGTGGGGTGTCGCGCCTCCAAAGGTCGCCCCCATTTGGAATTCAAGTAAGTCGGACAAAGAGCTCAAAGTGCTTTATATGATCGGCGAGGTGCCGCCCGATGGTGGCCAATCGACAGCCGAGTATCTCATATCGCAGAATATTTATCCGCCCGACCTGCTTTTTGAGGCGAATCTTGTCCTGCCTGCGGCCGCCTTTACCGAATCGGACGGCAGCTTTATCAACGGCGAGGGGCGTATCCAGCGGGTGCGTGCCGCCGTGCCGCCGCCCGGGCAGGCCTTGCCGGACTGGAAGATACTCTGCATGATTGCCCGCAAGATGGGTTTTAGCGGCTTCGAATACACCTCCGCGGCCCAGATCCATAAGGAGATCGCCGGCCTGGTGGACGGATTCGCGAGTTTCAACAAGCCGAAACGTCAGCCGATGCCGCTTGGCGGCGACGCTGAGCTTAACCTCCCGGCGGCGAGTCGCTCCGGGGCTCATGCGACTGATCGCAAGTACCCGCTTTTGATGACAATGACCGTCACCGAGCACACCCATCGCGGGTTCCCGCTCTCTATCTGGGTGGAGGGTACGCGGCCGTTGTTTGCCGAGGAGACGGTTGACATCAATCCCGATGACGCCGCCAAGGCCGGCCTCACCGCGGGCGATGAAGCGACGGTTACCTCGGCCGACTTCGAGCGAACCTGGCCAATCAGGATAAGCAAGGAACAACCGCCGGGGACACTGCATGTTGCGCTTACGCGCGGTGAGCTGATCGGGTCCAATCCTTACCCGGTCAAGATAAGGAGGAGCCATGTTTAAGGTGATTACAAGTAGGATGATCGCGCCAAACGTGCACCTCCTGACGCTGGAGGCTCCCGCTGTCGCCCGCGAGGCGCAGCCGGGTCAGTTTGTCATCCTGCGCGCCGAGGAAGAAGGCGAGCGTATTCCCCTGTCGCTGTCGGACTGGGATGCTGACCTCGGCGTGGTCACGGTGATATTTCTCAATATCGGTAACACCACCAATCGTCTGGCCGGTCTCGAGGCCGGAACCGAGATACCGACCGTAGTTGGTCCGCTGGGTAACGCCACCGAAATCGAGCAGTACGGTACGGTACTTTGTATCGGCGGCTGCTACGGTATTGGCAGTATCTTCCCGATCGTCCGCGCCCTGAAGGAGAAGGGCAATCGGGTTATTACGCTGCTGGAGGCGAGGAGTTCCTATCTGCTTTACTGGGAGGAACGCCTCAAGATGTATAGCGATAAGATGATCCATATCACCCGTGACGGCACCAAAGGGTACAGGGGTCACACCGACCGCCTGCCGCACATTTTCAGGGAGTTGGGCGAGCCGATTGATCGCATCATAATCAACGGCTGTACGTTCCTGCTCAAGAGCGGTTCCGACGCCAGTCGTGATCTGAAGATCAAAACGCTGGTCAGTCTCAATCCGATTATGATCGACGGTACCGGTATGTGCGGTGTCTGCCGTGTGACGGTTGGCGGGGCAACCAAGTTCGCCTGTGTTG
>DAOWIC010000087.1 GCA_030641085.1 Calditrichota bacterium | reverse complement strand
GTCTGATCATCGGCGGTATCACCCAGCCGTATGACAGTGAGCCGGACTTTTTCGCGTTCATTCAGGGCGATTTCCAATCTGAGTTCATCGACCGCCTCGTCGGATTCTTCAGCGGTCAGGAAACGGGTGACTTTGTCGGCCAGATCAGCCTTATTTTCCGTCTGCACATGTTCATAAATGGCGGCATAAGTGCCCTGCAGCAAAGATTCGTCAAACTGCTGAAGCGCCGATGAGTTGTAACCGACAATCCGGCCCTCGAAATCGGTGGCGAAGGCGGCAATTGAAAGCGCTTCCAGAAATCCGATAGTGAACCGGAGATCAAACGCGGGCGGCTCGTCCGGCTCGCTGATCTCCTGAAGCGAAACGATCTTGTGCATCAAGTCGAGCGCGAAGCGGGTATTGTCCACAGCCTCTGAAATCCGAACGCGGTCTGTATTTTCGGCAAATAGCAGTCGCAGCAGGTAAATCTGATTTTCGTTGAACTCCAGCCGTGCGACAAACTCGTCGGGCGCGGCGCCATGCCGCTCGACGGCCGCCTGCACGGCCTCCTGGTCGAGAAGGAAGTATTCGCTACCGGTGTGGGCGACCTCTTCGTGAAGCTTGCCTGTCGCGGAAATAGCCTTATATGCGAAATCGGCCGCGCTATCGTCCGACGCCGCCGACCGCGGCTCGAGCTTGCCGTCACGGATCAGGTAGACTGCCGCCTGGGCGATTCCCTCCAAACGGCAGAGAGTGCGCAGAAAATCTTTCCATCGGGAGAAACTGCACACCTCGATCAGGTCGGCCACAAATTGCTTTGAGTCGAACGCCGTGTTCGGTCGAGCGGTAACCTGCTCTTCGCGTTCCATCGGGTTCAGCACCAGTTGGAAATTGACCGGATTGCCGCCGATGAAGTTCAGCGAGACGACCGCCATTGCGCTCGTGAACCGTCCCTCACTGTGAACCAGTGTCACGCGGGTGGCATCATAGAATGTCTCGTAATGGTTGCGACGCTCCAGAAGCGAGTTGATTAGTTCCTGCGAGGCGCGGTCGACGAAATCATGGAGCGGTTTGCCGAACAGGTCTTCGCGGGTACGACCGAGCAACTGTTCAACCTGGTCGTCAACGTAGACCAGTCTCCCCTTCAGATCGATTTTGCATACGGCGCATCGCGTCAGGCTGATCGCCTGACTGCCGGTCTGAGTTGTCATAGACAAACACGGTTCAGTTGGTTTTCAACAGTTTAATGCGGAATGTTTGCCGATCGGTTTTTACTACCAGCAAATACACACCGGCCGCCACAATTTCTCCACTCTGGTTGTGGCCATTCCACGTCTCAATGAATAAATCGGCAGTTGGGGGGGAATTATTGACTTTTTCCCATACAATTTCGCCCAAACTGTTGAAAATAGAGGTAGATGAGAGGTGCCCTGCAGGCGGTTCGATGAAAATCTGAATTGAATCGGTTAGCGGATTCGGCCCGACATAGACCGGCTCGACGGAATTGCCGATTATGCGCAACGTCAGGTAGCTGGTATCGGCGAAATAACCGACATCGGCCACCAGTCCGATCACGGTTGTTGCCGCTCCCTCCATGTCCGGCAACAGGTTAAGGGTCCCGGTACCATCGCCGAGATCCGTGAATTGAGCCCAGCCGGGCAGGTTGAAGGCTGACAGAACCGGGATCGAGCCGGAGCGTCCGATTGTCTCGATATCTAAAGTGTACTGCTGATCCACTTCAAGTGTCACCTGCTCCGGGTGAATCAGCGCGATAATATCAGCCGCGGCGGCGGCGTCAAACAGACCAAAGCCGAAATCATAATCCGGATTCTCGGCCCGATTGCCGGTGGCCCGGATCATATCCAGCAGCTCCATCGCGGTCATCGTGGGATCGTGTTCAAGCGCCAGAGCGGCTCCCCCTGCTGTGAGCGGAGACGAAAACGATGTACCATTAACAGAAGCGAAGCCGCCAAGATGGTACGCCGTGAAGACCCCTACCCCGAGCGAGGTGATGTCCGGCTTGACCTGACCATCGGCCGACGGTCCCGGCGAGGAGAATGATGCCAGCGACGAATCCGGATTGACCGCGCCGACCGCAAGCACAGAATCGCCGTCGGCGGGCGCATTGATATGGCCCCAGACGGTGCGCCGCTCATTGCCAGCCGAGGTTACGATGAGAATATTTTTCGAGGCGGCGATATCGGCAGCTTGAGTAATCAGTGTCGTGTTGCCGTCAAGATCATCGAAGATGTAACTGCCGCTGTCCTGGAATATATAGTAACCAAGCGAGGAGTTGACAATATCGGCCCCGGCCGAATCGGCCCATTCGGCGGCGGCAATCCAATTGTACTCCTCCACCTTGATCTCCGTACCGCCGCAGGTAATCTCGGTCTTGGCCAGGATAAAGTCGGCGTGTCGGGCGACTCCGATCAGGCTGCCCGGGACATTCCCGCCGATCACTCCGAGCGTTTGCGTACCGTGTGATGTCTGGTGATTGCGGGAAGCTTCATCCGGGCACTCGATCTCATCAACCGCGTCATCGGAGTTGATGAAGTCGTAGGTGGCCAGGATACTGGTCGAGTCAAAGACGGGATGGTCAACCGCGAAGCCGTTGTCGAACATGGCAATCATTACGCCGCGACCGCTCAAGTCGGCCTGATGGAGCTTGACGGCGTTGATAAACTGCGTCTGAAAAAGCGACGAGCCATAATCGGGCAGGTCCGCCTGCGGTTCGATTATCGCCTGCCTTGCGCGCAGATCCTGATCCGGGGCCGGTCGGGAAAGAGTCATGGCCCGGTCGATCCTGCGCACCGAGGGGAGGCGTTCCAGCCGGGCAAGTTGCTCTGTGTCGGCCTCTACAGAAACCGCACTCAGCCATCTCGAGACACGGCTGATATATGCTCCTTCGGCTCGGATAGCGTCAAGCGTGCTCTCGGCGATAGGATAGTCCCGCTCGTCAAGCAGGTAATTTTCCGGATCGACCTTCGCCCGTCGCCTGAGGGCGCGCTCGGAGAGGGCCGGTGCGGTTAGGTCTTTGGCAGCAGCGTCGAGATATATCCAGTAGCTGTTGACCGCCCTCTGCGGTGAAGCCGCGATCAGCGCACGCGCGCGAGCGGTCAGTTTATCGCCGGTTTGGGCCGACAGATCGGCGTCGGCGGCAAGCATAATGAAAGCAGCCGAGAGAAGAATGGAAAGGCTGTATTTGATCGGGTTCATAGTCGTCTCGTCAAAACGGCTTCAGCGCCGGGAACACGTTTTCAGGCATCTGGTACTCATACTCTCCGGCAGGCTCCGAGTAGTAGTTATTCTGCCGGTTAATATCCGGCAGATAGTAGTTCGGGTCAAGTATAACCATAAGCGGTTTTTCCTTATACACTATCTCGTAT
>DAOWIC010000032.1 GCA_030641085.1 Calditrichota bacterium | reverse complement strand
TTGTAGAAGTTCATCAGGTCGGCGCGGCGAAGAACCCCGATTACGCGGTTCTCGTTGTATTCGTTGACCACCGGAATCAGAGCCAGGTCACGGGCGGTAAACATGCGGTACGCCTTCTCCAGATCGTCGTCAAAAAAGAGCAGCGCCGTCTCCCCCTGCAGCAGGTCCTGGGCGATCACCAGGTAGTCCAGCGAATGCTCGCTCAGCAGCGACCGGATATCCTGAAAGGAGATGACCCCTTTCAGGTGCTTCTGGGCGTCCTCGACGACGAAGTAGGATTCTTTGGTCTGCTCGATGCGCTGGAAGATCCCGGCCAGCGGCGACGACGGGCTGATCGACTCGAACTCGGTATCCATGATCTCTTTCACCATGTGCGACTTGAGGACGTTTATATCGCGGCCGCCCTTGATCTCGATCCCGCGCTTGGCCAGTTTGACGGTGTAGATCGAATGCTCGAACAGTCTCCCCGCCACCAGCGCCGAGAAAACAACGGTCACCATCAGCGGCAGGATAATGCGATAGTCGGTAGTCATCTCGAAGATGATCAACAGCGCCGTAATGGGGGCGTGAGTCGTGGCGGCCACCATCCCGGCCATGCCGACCAGCGCGTACGCGCCCGGGGTGGCGGTCACACCGGGGAAAAGATAATTCATGAGAATACCATACGAACCGCCCATGACCGCACCCATAAAGAGCGCGGGCGCGAAAATACCGCCCGAGTTGCCGGAACCAAGCGTGAGCGAGGTCGCCAGCAGCTTGAGAAAGATCAGAACCAGCAAAAGCGATAAGCCCAACTCACCGTAGAGCGTCAGCTTGATAGTCTCGTAACCGTCGGCCAGCACCTGCGGGTAGAACAGAGCGATCACACCGAGAAGCAGACCGCCGACCGCAGGTTTGTAGACCGACGGGAATTTCAGCTTTTCGAAAAAGTCTTCAAACCAGTCCAGAGTACGCGTGAAGAGTACGCCCCCACCGCCGAGCACGACCCCCATCGCCATGTACAGCGGGATCTCCCATACCGATACCAGCGAGTAATCGGGGACCTCGAAAGCCGGGTGGTTGCCCATGAATGTCCGCGTGACAACCGAGGCGACCACCGACGACAGGATCACCGGCGAGAAAGTCTTGATGGCGAAATCGCCGAGGATGATCTCAAGCGAAAAGATCACGCCCGCAATCGGGGCGTTAAAGACCGATGAGATTCCAGCCGCCGCACCACAGCCGACGAGGATTTTCACCTGCGCACCCGACATGCGCAGCATTTGACCGATGGTTGAACCGATCGCCGATCCGATCTGGACAATCGGTCCCTCGCGTCCGGCCGAGCCGCCCGAACCGATACAAATAGCCGAGGCAATCGTCTTGGCGGCGGCCACCCGGGGCCGAATAATGCCGCCCAGGCGGGCGACTGAGTTCATCACCTCCGGCACACCGTGGCCCTTCGCCTCTTTGGCGAACTTGAATACGATCGGTCCGACCAGCAAACCGCCGAGCATCGGGATTAGCGGAAGCCAGAATTTGAAGCCGCGCTCGCCGATAGTCTCGGTAAGGAACTGATCGGTCATGCCGAAAAAAAGCTGGTTGAAGTACTTGATGAGAGCGGTAAAACCCAGAGCACCGAAGCCGGTAGCCAGTCCGACAAAGATCGACAATACGATTATGAGGTTAGTATCGGATAGCCGCAGATACCTGAGGAGCCTGTCGGAAAAGGATCGGAACATAACGCCGGATAATCTATCTGGTTTTTTTAGTTTCTTCAAGCTGTTTCTGTAAAAATCCGTGAGACAAAAAGTTAGGCCTGCGCCGATTCATTTGAATTGGCTTGACTTTGCCCTGTTTTTGCGTAATTTCAAGTGAAAAAGTTCACTAAGCCTGTTACTGATTTCACGAGGATTGAGTCTATGCGCAACAGTGCGGATGCAGTAATAGTGGGCGGAGGAATTATCGGCGTCGCGGTCGCCTTTTACCTGGCCCTGCAGAAGTTCGGTAATATAGTCATGTTGGAAAAGGAACCGATACTCGGCACTGGCGCTACCTCCAAGGCCGCCGGTGGCATACGCGCCCAGTTCTCCTCGAAGGAGAATATCCAGATGTCGATGCTCTCCGAGAAGCTTTTTGTCAGTTTCAAGGAAGCTACCGGGGCCGAAGCCCTGTTCGATCAGGTCGGTTATATGTTTCTGCTCAAAGACGATGCCGAGGTGGCCTCGTTCACCAAAGATGTCGAGCTACAGCGTTCGCTCGGACTCGATGTTCAGATATTGAAGCCGGACGAGATCGGCCAATACGCCCCGCATGTTTCGCTTGAGAATGTTCTGGCGGCTACCTTTTGCAAAGACGACGGCCTGGGCGACCCGCATGAGTTCCTTTCCGGCTATGACCAGGCGGCTCGCAGGCTGGGCGTCGAACTGGCCCACAGCACCGAGTTGACCGGCATCAAAATGGCCGGGAACAAAATTACGAATGTCAAGACCAACCACGGCGATATCAGCACCCCGCTAGTGATTAACTGCGCCGGTCCGCAGGCGAAACTAATCGCCGCCATGGTCGGCGCCGAGCTGAAAGTGGCCCCGATTCGCCGTCAGATTGTCACCACCGGCGAACTGAGCTTTATCAAGCCATACTTCCCGATGGTGGTTGATGTTCGTAGCGGGCTTTATTGCCACAAGGAGTCCAAAGGCATGCTGCTCGGATGGGCGGACAAGGCGGTGGAAGAGTCGTTTGATATTTCTATCGACCCCGACTACACCGACGTTATTCTGGAGAAAGCGCTCGACCTGATGCCGCAGCTCGAGGAAGCCGAAGTAGCCAACCAGTGGGCCGGTCTTTACGAAACGACTCCGGATCATCGGGCAATAATCGGCTGGGAGCCCTCGGTTGAAGGCATGTTCCATGTGGTCGGTTTCTCCGGTCACGGCTTTATGCACTCTCCCGCGGCCGGGTCGGTGACCTCGGAAATCATAACCGGCAAGGCGCCCTCGATTGACATTTCCAGCCTCTCGCCGGAAAGATTCGCCGCCGGGATAGAGGCCAAAGAGACCAACGTCATTTAGCCGGTCGGCGCCGCGCAAGGGCGGTGAATAACTTCAGCTCATAAATACAAACGGCAGATTTATAACTGCCGTTTTCGCTATTCAGGGACACGCTCTCGTCTATTGAACAAGCCAAAGGAGTCTATATGCAAAGATCGTCACGGATGATTGCAGTTGCTTTAATGCTGATCCTCGCGGCAGGCATCGGATCGGCAGCCACCACCCCGAAACTGCATTCGATCGAGTATACCGTACAGACCGAGGACGGGCTGACCATGTACGCCTGGATGACCCCCTCCCCGGTCGAGGCACCGGCCCCCCTGTGGGTACTGCTGCCGATGATGGGGCAAACTCACGAGAGCTACAGCCAATTCATTACCGCGCTGTACGAACGAGTCGAACAAGGCGATTCAGCTGCGGCAGCGTTTGTGTTGCCGAATATCCTCAGTCTCGATCTCAGGGGTCACGGTAAGTCCGTTATGATCGGCGACAGCGCGGTAAATTTCCGTACCCTGTCTGAAGCCGAATTTCGGAAATACCCGGCCGACATTACCGCCGTGATCTCCCGTCTGCTGGCCGACAAGAACCGGCGTATCGACCGGTCGCAGATCATCGTGATCGGGGCATCGATCGGGGCCAATTCGGCGATCATGCTGCACGGACTGGTGGACAATCTTAAGCGGGTGGTGATGCTCTCCCCCGGCGAGGATTACCGATCTCTTGAGCCGGCAGAAGCCGTAACGGAGTTTGACGGCGACATACTCATCTTCGCCGGCAAAGAGGATACCTACTCACGGCAGTCATCGGAGAAGCTGGCTGGGCCGAACAAAGAGAGGGCAGTGCTGAAAGTCTATCCCGGAGAGGATCACGGGACAAGGATACCCAACAACAATCCGTCCGCGATGAACGATCTCATTGACTGGCTGATGAAATAGATTTGTGCCGGAGGATCGGCGGGAGTGATCGGTCTATTCGGACTCTTCGTCGTCGCCGGAGATATCGAGCATTTTGGTGCCGTTGGTATATTCAACCGTCTTCGGGTTGGTCATCCGCATCAGCCGCTGGGTGACGTCGCGGATCTTCATGGCCGAGGCTTCGATAGTCCGCAGTTTCTCCGCGAGCGGTGCATCGAGTTCTTCGCTCTTCATCAGCAGCAACTGCACGTTGCCGAGGATAGCGGTCAGCGGGTTGTTCACCTCATGATTGACCGCCACGGCGGTCTCGATTATCGCAGCGAGGCGTTCCTTGTCCACCAGGTCCTGAGTCGCGGGAATACTGGCAGCCGCTCCCTGCGCGGCGTAGGTCAGCGCCAGCAGGGCCGAGAGAGCTTCGAGAAAAGTATCCTCCGAGACAATCGTCCTATCACCTTCCTGCAGTCCGATAACAGCGCCAAACACTTTGTTGCCCTGCCTCAACGGCAGCGTGAATGAGTGACGGGGCCTCTCGCCGCCGAACGACATATAGGCAGACAGTAGTTGCCGTTCCTGCCTCAGGTTGTCAAACAGGCCTTCTTCCAGTGAGACAAGCTGCTCCTGCGCCGGTTCGTTTTCTGCGTAGGAAAGACTGACGGTGCCCTTGGAATCATCGTCCCACAGGTGTATGGCGGCCGCCACCAGGCCCACCGAATGGGCCGCCATCTCCAGCGCCGCCCGGGCAGCCTCGTTGAGCTGGTCGCCCTGCGAGCCGGCTACAGCCAGAAGGCGTAGGATCTCGAATCTGTTGCTATTCTTCTCGTTCATAACATATTGAACCAACGGGTCCAACATCACTTGTGCAAAAGCGGTGCCCTGTAGAAAGAATCAGTTCGACCTGCGCAGTAAACTGGTAGTCACCGCTAAAGTAGCGAAAAATCAGGGGTTTATCCAGATCTTTCTCGATTCGACATCGGAAATAAGGTCGGTTACGCATCAAACATCACTGCATTTCTGTTCACATTTAGGCCGGAAATGATGCGGATAGAAATTGACATTTCGGGCCGGAGACAGTACATTGTGGCTTCCTTTTTGGTATGGGACAATAGGATACTGCTTCAATGATACATGACCAGTGTGGTGTATTCGGAATCTTCGGCACTCCTCGCGCCGCCCAGTTGACCTACTTTGGCCTTTATGCCCTCCAGCATCGGGGGCAGGAATCGGCCGGAATCGTAACCTCCAACAAAGGTAAGATAAGCCTGCACAAGGGGATGGGCCAGGTTTCCGATGTATTCAGCGGCGGCCACGATCTACAGCGACTCAACGGCAAGTTGGCTATTGGGCATACCCGCTACAGCACCACCGGAGCCTCCTCGCTAATCAACATCCAGCCGTTTATCATCACCAATCGCAAGCACAAACTGGCTATCGCCCACAACGGCAATCTCACCAACTCGCTGGAGTTGCGGACAAAACTTGACGCCGCCGGATCTATCTTTCAGACCACGTCCGACACCGAGATTATCCTGCACCTGGTCGCTCGTTCAAAAAAGGAAAAGACGATTGACCGTATCTGCGACGCTCTCTCAAGAATTCAGGGCGCATTTTCGCTGGTGATGCTGACCGAGGATTCGATCATCGCCACCCGTGACTCGCGCGGCTTTCGTCCGCTCGCTCTGGGCAAGTTCCGCAACACCTGGGTTGTCGCCTCCGAAACCTGCGCCTTTGACATAATCGGCGCAAAATATGTTCGGGAAATCGAGCCGGGCGAGGTGCTGGAGATATCATCAACCGGGCTGAAGTCCTACTTCCCCATGAAGAAGGCCAAATCTGCTTTTTGCATTTTCGAATATATCTATTTCTCCCGTCCCGACTCTCGGGTCTTCGGGGAGAACGTCGACAAGATCCGCCGTCGTCTCGGACGACAGCTCGCGCGCGAGCACCCGGTGCACGCGGACATTGTGATCGGTATCCCCGACTCGGCCAACACCGCCACCCTCGGTTTCTCGGAGGAATCCGGCATCCGTTTTGAGATCGGCCTGATCCGCAACCATTATGTCGGCCGTACCTTTATCGACCCCCAACAGACCATTCGCGATCTCGATGTCAAAGTGAAGTTCAATCCGGTCCGGGGCGTGCTCAAAGATCGACGGGTGGTTGTGGTTGATGATTCCATCGTGCGCGGGACTACATCGCGAAAGATGGTCAAGATGCTGCGCGAGGCGGGCGCCAGGGAGGTCCACTTCCGAATCTCTTCCCCGCCGATCATCTCCCCCTGCTTTTTCGGTATCGACATGCCGACCAAGAAGGAGCTTATCGGGGCGAATATGTCGGTGAAACAGATTGAGAAGTATCTCGGGGCCGACTCGCTGCGTTATTTGTCGCTTGAGGGAATGCTCTCCATGTCGGCACTGCCCGACACGACTTTCTGCTCAAGCTGCTTTTCCGGCAAGTACCCGATGAGAGTACCGAAAATCAACGGTAAACTCAAGCTGGACCAGAGCAATAATCTGTAGATATTCATTCCCGTTTGGATCAAAATAAAAAGGCAACCTGATAAGGGCTGCCTTTTCTCGTTTCGCCTTCAACAGACGACATGATTTTTCTTATAGAAACGCAAACAGCGCGGATTGCGAGAGATCGAGCAGTTGCTGCGGGAAGATGCCCAGACCCAGCGTGAAGAAAACCGTAATAGCCAGCACCAGAATCATGGCCGGAGAATATGTGACCGGCACGAATTTGGTCTCCAGCGTGTCAAAATAGCTGACCTTGATAATGCGCAGATAGTAGTAGACAGAGATAAAGGAGTTCATCACGCTGATCACGGCCAGCCAGATGAAGCCCGATTTTACCGCTGCGGAAAAGATGTAAAACTTACCGAAAAATCCGACTGTAGGCGGAAAACCAGACAGCGCAAAGGCGAAAAGCGCCAGCACCGCCGACAGGTACGGATGAGCTTTGGCCAGCCCGGTCAGTTCCGAAAAATCCGATTTACAGCCGGTCCGGCTCTCCAGAAGCGTCACCACCGCAAAGGCGCCCAGGTTGAACACGGTATAGCCGACCAGATAGAAGATCGCCGCCGCGATTGCCTGTTGGCCGCCTACGGCCAGAGCCACCAGTACATAACCGGCATGAGCAATCGACGAATAAGCCAGCATGCGCTTGACATTATCCTGCCGCAGGGCGAGAATATTGCCGACCGTCATGGTCAGCACAGCCAGCACCCAGAAGGCGGCTGTCAGGAGCTGGAGTTCGGCGAAACCGAAAATGAAAATCCGCAGGAT
>DAOWIC010000120.1 GCA_030641085.1 Calditrichota bacterium | reverse complement strand
GGATTCTTCGCGGTCGAGGTGGAGCGATACGTTGCCGTCGTTGAAAACCTCGGTGATATCCGCGTGCAGGTCATGGTTGAGCTGGTGATACCCTTTGAATTGCTGGTAAATCTTGGTCGCCCGGATCGCCATCGGCGAGTCGATATGAATATTGATCGGAGGGATCCGCCCCTGTTTGATCAGGACGTTGATGATATAGACAATCTGCTGGGTTCGACCGACGGCAAAGGACGGGATCAGCAGCACGCTCTTGCGTTTCATTATGTCGTCGATCAGGTTGGCGAAATCGAAAAATATATCCTGTGGCTGATGGACCTCTCCCCCGTAGGTTGATTCACAGACAAGGTAATCGGTTTTGGGCGGTTTGACCGGATCGTTGACAAGCGGCACCGCGTACCGTCCGACATCGCCGGAGAACAGAATTGACCGCTTCTTCTCGCCGTCGTCTGCCTCGATCTCGACATGCGCCGCGCCGAGAATGTGACCAGCGACATGGTAGCGGAATCTGATCCCGCTGCCGAGATCGGTCCATTCGTTGAAAACCGCCTCGTGAAACATATCGTTGACCCGCTCGGCGTCACGGCTGTCAAAAAGCGGCAGCGCCTTTTTGTGGCGCGTAACTTTCTTACGGTTGCGATACTCGGCGTCTTCTTCCTGCAGGTAGGCGGCGTCGGCCAGGAGGACTTTGGCCATCTCAACCGTCGGCGGCGTCGCAAAAACCTCGCCTTTAAATCCGCGCCGGACCAGCACCGGCAGGTATCCGATATGGTCGATATGGGAATGCGTGAGAATAACGTTCGAAACTTCGCGGGCATCAAACGGCGGCGGGGTCCAGTTGCGCTGGCGGAGGTCCCGGGTACCCTGCAGCATACCGCAGTCAACCAGCACCCGCTTGTTGTTGACGGTCAGTAAGTATTTCGAGCCGGTAACTGTACCGGCCGCTCCATGAAACCCCAGTGTGATCAAATCAGTCTACCGTCACGAACGTGGCAATGTTGTCCTATGATTTGGGCGCCTCCGCTTCGGCCTTCTCGGCATAAAATTCCTCAAATGGTACATTCGAGGGGCTTCCCAGACAGATCCCCAGCGAAAGAGCCGTGGTCACCATCGAGTGACCGGCTGTCACCAATCGCAGTTTGCCGGCCACTTCGGCCAGCGGCACCGAGGTCATCTTGTTGCAATTGAGGACGACCAGGTTGCCGTACTCCCCGCGGACCACCATCCGCAACGCCTCGACACCGAAACGGGTCGCCAGGATCCGATCAAAGGCGCTGGGGGCACCACCCCGCAACAAATGCCCCAGGATAGTCACCCGGCACTCGATATTGGTCAGCCCCTCGATCTGGGAGGCGACCTGGTGTGAGATTCCGCCCAGGCGGACAGCGTCGGGCGAGTTTTTCACCTTGCGATGAACCACCATCTCACCGCCGATAGCACGGGCGCCCTCACCGACAACGACGATGGAGAAATTTTTCCCCTGGGCGTTTCTGGTACGGACCGAATCGCAAACAGCGTCGATATCGTACGGGAATTCCGGCATGAGGATAATGTCGCCGCCGCCGGCCATGCCCGAGTGCAACGCCAGCCAGCCCGCGTAGCGTCCCATCACCTCGACAATCATTACCCGATGATGCGACTGGGCGGTGGTATGAATCTTGTCGATGGCGTCGGTGGCTGTGACCACCGCGGAGTCGAAGCCAAATGTAACATCGGTACCGACCAAATCATTGTCGATCGTTTTCGGTACGCCGATAATCGGCAGACCTTTTTTCGCCATCTCGGCCGAGGCGGCCATAGTCCCGTCGCCGCCAATCGCGATCAAGGCGTCGAGACCGAGCGATTCGAAGTTGCGAACCGCCTGTGAGGAGCGGTCGAGATAAACATAATCGTCACCCTGAAGGACGGGAAAATTGAACGGGTCGGCCCGGTTGGAGGTGCCGAGAATGGTCCCGCCCTGAGCCAGCAGGCCGGAGACGTTCTTGGAACTGATATCCATGAACCGGTTTTCGATCAGCCCCTCGTAGCCGTCCTTGAAGCCGATGATATCGATATTGTAATCGTGGTCTGCGGTCTTGACAATCGCCCTGATGACCGCGTTGAGACCGGGGCAATCGCCGCCGCCGGTCAGCACACCTATTCGTTTAACCGTTTTTGCCATAGCACTTAATTTACACACTTCAATGCCAATCTGAAAGTAAAAGTTCCAATGCCGGCAGCGGCCTTAAGGAGATCGACAAATCCAGCCGCTTATCATAAACTCGGCCGATAATGCGACTCGCCCAGCATTTTTTTTTCGCCGGTGGGATGCGACAACTGTAAAATTATTGTTGATTCGGGCGATAAATAGCAATAGTAAGTTATGACATGTTGGTTACTTAATATCAATAAAAAGGGCCCCACATGCGCGTCAAACAGTTCCTCGTCCTGCCCAAGCTCCCCGAGCGAATCGCCGCCCTCCAGGAATTGTCTCAGAATCTCTGGTATTCCTGGAATTGGGATATAATCAAGCTGTTTATCCGCCTCCACCCCGAGATGTGGGAAAGCTGCTGCCAGAACCCGGTGGAGATGCTCTCGCGGTTGCCTCAAGAAGCGTTGCAGGAGGTTGCCGAAGATGAGGGATTCCTGGCCAGCCTGGATCGTGTCAATAGCAAGTTCAAGGACTATTTGAGCGTCAAAAAGTGGTTCGGCTACGAGTACGGTGACTACAAACAGGATAAGGTGGCTTATTTCTCGCTTGAATACGGCCTTGACACCGGCCTTCCGGTATACTCCGGCGGCCTGGGGGTGCTTTCCGGGGATACGCTGAAATCCGCCTCCGACCTGGGTATCCCGAGCGTGGCCGTCGGCCTGCTCTACCGTTACGGTTATTTTCGGCAGTTCCTCTCCAGCGACGGCTGGCAACAGGAGCGTTATGAGGAGAACGACTGGTACCACATGCCGGTACAACCGGTCAAAGATGAAAACGACCGGCCGCTGCAGGTGACGGTTGAGCTTGATAATACACCGGTCAGGATTCAGATATGGAAAGTCAGTGTCGGGGGCATTCCGCTTTATCTTCTGGACACCAATATCCCGGAAAACTCCACCAAGTGCCGCGAGATCACGTCGGTTCTCTACGGCGGCGACAAAGATATGCGAATCCGGCAGGAGATAATCCTGGGGATCGGTGGCGTGCGGGCACTGCAGACGCTCGGTATCCGACCCTCGATATACCATATCAACGAAGGTCACTCCTGGTTTTTGACGCTCGAACGCATCCGTCAACTGATGAATGATCATCAGTTATCGTTTAAGGAAGCCTCCCAGTTTGTCTGGTCGACGACCGCCTTCACCACCCATACGCCGGTACCGGCCGGTAACGAGCGTTTTGATCCCGTGCTGGTTCATCGTTACCTGGGCAAGTTTGTCGCCGACGTGGGTCTTGGCTGGAAAGATTTTCTGGGTATCGGCCGGGTGATCCCCGACGATGAAACCGAAAGTTTCTGTATGACGGTGGCGGCCCTGAAATATTCCGCCTTTGCCAACGGCGTTAGCAAACTGCACGGTCGGGTCTCGCGGGATATGTGGCACAATATTTGGCCGCAACTCCCCCGTCAGGAGATACCGATCCGTGCCATCACCAACGGCGTTCACCCGGGGTCGTGGATTTCGCACGATATGATTGAGCTGTACGAATCATATTTCGGGCATAGCTTCAATGAACGCCCCGGCACGCTGGAATCGTGGAAACAGGTCAACAAGATCCCCGACGGCGAGTTGTGGCGGGTTCACAACCGTCGCCGCGAGCGACTGGTTTTCTTCGCGCGCAAGACGCTCAAGCAACAGCTCACCCGAAGAGGCGCGTCTCAAATCGATATCCACCGGGCCGACCAGATTCTCGATCCGAAAATTCTGACCATCGGCTTCGCCCGCCGGTTTTCGACATACAAACGTGGCAACCTGATCTTCACCGACCTCGACCGACTCGATCGGATTATCAACAACGATGAAAACCCGGTTCAATTGGTCATTGCCGGCAAAGCCCATCCTTTGGACAGCCCCGGCAAAGAAGTCATCAAGGAAATTATCAACTGCTCCTCGCAGGAAAGATTCCACAACCGGATTATCTTCCTGGAAGATTACGATATAAACGTGGCCCGCTATCTTGTTCAGGGCAGCGATGTCTGGCTCAACACTCCGAGGCGACCGCAAGAAGCGTCCGGCACCTCCGGTATGAAAGCAGCCCTGAACGGGGCCGTGAATCTGTCCATCCTTGACGGCTGGTGGGATGAAGGATACAACGATGATGTCGGTTTTAAGATCGGCAACGGCGAGGAGTATGACGATGTTGAGCTGCAGGACCGTCTCGAAGCCGAACTACTCTACAATACTCTCGAACGAGAAGTAATCCCGTTGTTCTACGAGTTCAACGAGATCGGCCTGCCCACGCGGTGGATTGCCAAGATGAAGGCAACCATCCACACCGCCGGCGAAAAGTTTTCAGCGCACCGGATGCTGATGGATTACGCTCGCGAATTTTATTTGCCTGCGATTGACGCCTACCGCCGCCTGAGCGCCGACAATTACCAGCTTACCCGCGATGTCACCGCCTGGATGGATCGGATGAATGAGTGCTGGAACAACATCAAGATTGAAGAGGTCGAGACGCCGGAGGTCGGCGCCAATCTCCATGTCGGCCAGCGGATTCCGGTCAATGTCAAGGTCTACCTGGGTGACTTAAGCCCAGATGATATCACGGTCGAAATCGTTTCCGGGCCTCTCTCAAGCCAGGAGCAGATATCGCAGTTTGAACCGCTCAGGGCCGAACTGACCGGGGGTGGTGAAAACGGCGTTTGGAGTTTCGCCGGCGAGATTACCTGCACCGAGTCCGGTCGGGTGGGCGTAACGGCGCGGATTATCCCGCACAACGAGAATCTGCCGCATACGATCAAACCGAAAATGATAAGCTGGTGGTAATTCCCGCCACGAGGACTTGACGGGTCCAGCTGTCTTTGTTAACCGCCGTCGGCCGAATGCCGGTGGCGGACATATCGCTTGACAAGCTCCCCCTGTGCCTCCTGATTCGACTCAAGCACAAGACCATATCATCAAGCAAACCATGGAAGAATAGATGCACACTTTTCGCCTGCTACCAATGATGCTTTTGCTCTGTCTGGCGCAGGTGATCGGTTCTACCGCTTTCGGGTTCGATTTTTCCGAGCCGGCTCATATGTTCGAGCATATGGCTTTTAAAGACACCACCGATCTTGAGGCCGAGCTGGCGGCGATGAAGGTCGAAGACTCGATCTGGGCTGACCTGCGGCTGGAACGCAAGAAAGGCCAACTGGCCAGTAAATCATACTGGGGCGAATCACCCTTCGGCGAGGGCAATATCACCGAGATGTATGTCGAGCGCGCCTTGTAAAACAATGTTCAGATTGCGACCGTGACGGCATTCAGTCTCAACGGCCAGAAATACGCCACCCTGAAGCTGGATGAAGCAGTGGTTAATGGCAAGGTGCCCGCCAACGCTTTTGACAGACCTGAATAACCACGGTCCACGATTCGTACAAAAAGCCGGCTCCGAGGAGCCGGTTTTCTGTTTCATGTTTCAAAATATGTTTCAGTGCAGATATAAACAGTAGCAATGCCAACCCATAAACCGACCCAGCAAGGAGAGCAAATTCTGCGGCGGGTCTCTTTTTAGTGGACAGAATGCTTTTATTACGTATATTTATACCGAGTTAACGCAGATGGGAACCTGTCGAACTTCAATTGGGGCCAGTAATTACGTTTTGTTACATAACATAGCTGTGCGTCGTCCCCCTATATGCGGTTTCCGGGTATCAGAAGAATCTTGAGGAGCAAGCCATGACACGCCACACGCAACCTAAACTTCGTGTGTCCGCTTTCGCAATCTCTCTGACCGTAGCGCTTCTATTAATCTTTACGACCGCCATATCAACTTTCGCTCAATTAACCAAAGAAGATATTAACGCCCTGCGCGAGCGCGGTGAAAAAGAAGGCTGGACATTCACGGTTGATGAAAACCCGGCCACGCAGTATTCGCTTGAAGAACTCACCGGTCTTGTTATCCCCGAAGACTGGCAGAGCACCGGTCGCTTTGATCCGATGACATCCAAGATGGCTCTGCCGGATAAATTTGACTGGCGCGAGCTTGATGGTGTCACACCGGTCAAGAACCAGGGTGGCTGTGGCAGTTGCTGGGCGTTCGCCACAGTCGGGCCGCTCGAGTGCGCCATAAAAATCCGTGATGGTATCGAAGTCGATCTTTCGGAACAATGGCTGGTGAGCTGCAACCGCGACGGCTGGGACTGCGGCGGCGGCTGGTATGCTCATGACTATCATTGGAATAAAACCGATGACTGCGGTGGAACCGGCGCAGTACTCGAATCAGATTTCCATTATTTTGCCGCCAACGGCACATGCAATTGTCCCTACGACCATCATTACACGATCAACGGCTGGGCCTACATCGGCAATGATCACTCGCTACCCAGTGTTGAGGCGATGAAGGCCGCTATCATTGATTACGGTCCGATCAGTGTCGGGGTCGCGGCCGATGATGTCATGCAGGGATACAGTGGCGGCATTTTCAATGGCAGTTCCACCGACCTCAACCACGCCGTGGTGCTGGTCGGCTGGGATGACACCCAGGGCACTGACGGTATCTGGATAATGCGCAACTCCTGGGGCAGTTGGTGGGGTGAGAGCGGTTATATGCGCATGGAATATGGCGCCAACATGATCGGTTACGGCGCCGCCTATATCGACTACGAGATCTACGGTGTCTCGTTCGAAGCCGACCCATCATACGGCAATATCCCGCTTGACGTTAATTTTGAGGGTTCCACCGGTTTTGAGGCGGACAGCTGGACATGGGATTTTGGTGACGGCTCGACCTCGGATCTGCAGAATCCCACACACACGTATACGGAGCCGGGCATGTTTGACGTTACGGTCGAGATAAACGTTGACGGTACTCCTTACACCGTGATTCGCGACGATTATGTCAAGGCGCTGGCAGATACGATGACCGCGAGTGATGGCGTGGGTGGTCCCGGCGAGTCGGTCGAGATTGTGATCTGGGGGAGAAACACGGTTCCGCTGGAGGAGATCAGAATCCCGTTTGAATATCCGGGCACACTCGGCCTCGTCCGTGATTCCTTCTCGGTGGCCGGATGCCGCACCGAGGGCTTCGATATTGTCGACCTGGTTCACTCAGACGCCTGGTACCGGCGGTACACGTTCCGTGTCAAAAACACCGACGAATCCAGCGTTCCCGATCTTGCCCCCGGCTCCGGACCGCTTTTGAAAATCTATATGGGTATTTCCGCCTCGGCCACACCGGATCAGTATGCCGATATCCTTATCGATGGCTACGAGACTCGGCTGCCGGAATTCACCGGGGCGACGATCACGTATGCCACCAGTGTTTTACCGGGAGCGATCACCGTCACCGGTCCGGTCTGTCTCAACAAGGGCGACTTTGATCACAATGGGCGGGTGGATGTCTCCGATATAGTCGGCTGGATCTCCTGGTCGTTCGAGGGCGGCGACCCGCCGGTGCTGCAGGTGGAGCTTGATATGGATAACAGTGATCAGATTGATGTTGCCGATATTGTCTACTGGATTCGTTGGTCATTCAACGGCGGACCCGATCCTCTGCCCTGTCTCTAATAGGGGTAGCGCAGGCAAAAAGGGAGCTGAACAATAAGGAGGAGTCTGGGCATGGTGCGTTTAAACATGGGGAGGTCTGTCATATATCGCAGCTTATGGGTTGTTCTGCTCTGGCTACTCCCGGCCGGATTCGTCGCGGCTGCGGATTACTCACTCCAACGACCGGCGCCACAGAAACCGATCTACAGAACCCTTCCCGAGTCGGCTCGAACCGACCGGATCATTTTCAAATTCGTCGAGAATATCGAGCGTCCCGACCTCGCCGGAGGCCAATTCAACCTGAGTGGCACTCAGTGGGATAAAATCAATCAATTAGTTGCGTTTCCCGACAAGACAGCAACGATGCGTTCTCATTTCAGCATTGACCGCGCCCGGCTCGATGAAATGCGGGCCGAAGGCTCCGCCCGTATTGGCCGCCAATTGCCTGATCTGAGCCGCTATTATCG
>DAOWIC010000352.1 GCA_030641085.1 Calditrichota bacterium | reverse complement strand
GGCGAGTTGGTCGAGGGCCACGTGATCGAAGGCGTAGTTGAAGCCCCCCTTGACGGTCAGCACCGACGGTTGCCAGCCGAACTGTGGCAGAAACTTGCACGCCTTCACCGCCCGAAAACCGCCCACGGCAGCCATCGGGGGGAAAACATACGAAATGAGCAGGACTTTTTTCATATTTAATCTGTCAGACAGGTGACGTCAACTCAGGCAGCTCGATTAACAGAGCACCGGATCCAGCGCGGTCAGCACCTCGTCGAGCAGCTTTCCCACAATCCGCGCGTTAAAGCGGATTGCCTCATGCTGGACAGCGTAATAAACATGATTCACCCAGGCCGACAAGGCGGCGATCTTGAGATCATCCGGGCTGCTGTCGAGCTGCTGAAGCCGCTGCTTGATTTTCAGCACCGCCGGCAGCCTGTCATACTCACCGGTCACCAGCGCACGCGTACTGTCCGCCCAGTAAACGCCGTCGCGGATTCGGGCGAATGAATAGACAAGCTCCGCAAAATCGGCCAGCTTGAAACAGGTCGCCCCATGCTCATCGAAATCGATCAGGCCGGAAGGACGGCCCTGTTTGACAAGGACATTGCCCATGGTGAAATCGCCCTTGCGCAGATGAGTCACGCCGTCGTAACTGTCAATCGCCGCCAGAACCCGGTCGGTAATTCGATCCAGGGCACAGCAGCCGTCCGTGTTTTCATAGCTGATAAGTGGCCGGAAACAGTCAACCTTGTTCTTGAAATTGGCCGAGAGTCGCTCTTTGCCAACCTCGCCAAAATCAAGAGCGCTTAGTTCGGCCATAATCTCAACCAGGTCGTCGAGCACCCGGCTGTCGGGCTCGCTGTCGGCGGTATTGCTCCAACTGCGCCCGGGACAGATCGATTCGACCGAGTACGGCTGTCCTCGGAACGAGCCGTCGTAAACGAACTTCGGCAGCAGATCGCCGGCCCGGCCGTCATCGGGCCGATTGTCGAGCATGGCGTGGACATGATTGAGGCCTTCGCGATTGTTGGCCAAAAACTCTTTGGCTCCGTCGTTTATCGGCGCCTTGAGAACAAATCCCTCTTCAGGGTCCGACTCACGGGTTACAAAGACCATAAACTTGTTCTTGCGGTTGGCCTTAATCGAGCGCACCTGATATTGGTTTTCGGGCCGGTCGGTTTTGTGGAAAAAGTCCGAAACTGCATCGTACACCCACGATTGCGGCTCGCTCTCCTTCTTGATCGACATCCCGAACGAAGTACAGGTCCGGCTATACATCCAAGGCGTTATCTTTTTCACCCTGGAGTCAGCGTTGTCAATGTACTCACGCACTTCCGTCTTGCTATCGAGATTGATGATGTCGGTCGGGCGGCGATAGGTAGGCTCGATGGAGAAAAAGCGGGCGCGTTTAAAGGCCGCCTCGCGCAGGAGCTTCGCGTAACCGCTACGGCTGTAGGTGTGGGTCAGGTACGGGCGGTGCCTTGTCGCCAGCGCGACGAGATTGGCCAGCGGTCGCGGATAGAGCGACCCGAACCAGATACTGGAATCCGCGTCAGGCCGCTGCCCGAAGTACTCGCGCGAGTGACGGTTCTCGATACCGATATAAAGTTCACCCTCCGGCTTGAGGATCCGGTTCCATTCCATCAGTATTCGCAACTGAATGTCGCGCGGGCGGTGTGATGTGTAGACCTCTTTCAGGTACTTAAGCGCCTTTTTCGGCTTGCTGTGAATCTGCCTGTATTTCTCTTCTGCCCAGGACCAGTCGGATGCAACCCACTCCAGAACACCGTTGACAAAAACGGCGTCGAAAGTGTTGTCGGCAAACGGCAGGTAGGGCCGGTCGCCGCAACAGATCAGGTCGATGTTATCCAGTCCGTAATACAGCTTCTTCAGCGCGAGTACCTGCACCCGCTGGCGAGTCAGGTCAACAGCGGTCACTTTCGAGGCGGTGCGGGCGAGGCTGATCGTGGTGTTGTCCCAACCGCATCCGTAATTCAGCACGTGGCTGCCCGGCTTTAGCGAAAGCAGATACTTGTAGCTGCCCCGGCTTTCATCGACCAGGTTTTCGACCCATTCGTTCTTGTTTCTATTATCCGGGACATTGCTAAGAATTTTAGCCAGAAAGCGTTCCCATTCGAGTGGATCGGCCTTAATTTTCGGGTAATATTCATCGAGAGTGGTCGTCAGGAATTCTTTATCGGTAGGGCAGTAGTAAAAGTCCCGGTTTTTGGAAAACAGGGGAAAGCCCCACTTGGAATCATACTTCTGACCGCAAGCGCCGCACTCAAGCGACGCGTCGTCCTGATTGAGAACTCCCCGGCATTCCGGGCATGCGATGTAGTTGCCTGCCATGTAGTCTAACCCCTCTGTGATCTGGAGCCGATCACGCGCGCCGGGTTTCCGGCCAGGATGCTATACGGCGGTATCTTTTTGCCACCCACCACGGCCGCCGCCGATATGACCGCACCGTCACCTATCTCCGCACCCGGCATGATAAAAGCATTGGCGCCGATCCAGACATCTTTTCCGATAACGACTTTTCTGTAATCGGCTCCCTGATCCCGAATCGGCGTGTTCGGGTCGGCGAAGGCATGGTTCTGGGTCCAGACTTTGACTCCCGGGCCGAGCACGCTATCATCGCCGATCTCCACCCCGCCCCCGGCCTGAATAAAGTTTTCCACGCCCAGTGTTACTCTATCACCCAATTCGATCTTATGGGCGTTTCTGAGCCGCACTCCTTCATGAATGCGCACATCCTGCCCGATCTTCTTGAACCGCTTTCTCATCACCCAGTGTCTCAGGGCAAAACCTGACTCGCCGGGGCAGTTTCTCACCAGCGAATACATGATCTGGTTGCGCCCAAAATCATTCAACAGTTCGCGTATTAAGTGTCTCAATATCCTGATCATTCATTGCCCGCCATTGGATGAAGTGTAACGGTTGCCGGTTCTCTAATATATCGACCCAAACAGTCAAAAATCAATAAGCAAGTTACCGTCGTTCAGAGCGTAGCGGCATCCGAAATTGTCGATGGAAGAAAGTGGGATTTGAATCGAAGAGGCAATGAGCGGCGGCGGCTCGTATCGGCAACTCCTTTTCGCTTTTAAGGTTATAAATCGAGGTAGGTGGTCGATATTACTTGACAACGTCACTTTTGAGGACAAAATTTCATCATTGGCGAGGGTGCGATATCATATATGGCTGATTCTATACTTGTAACAGGTGGCGCCGGGTTTATCGGATCACATCTGGTCGATCGCTTGCTGAGCGACGGGCATCATGTGACCGTACTGGATAATTTCAACGACTTCTACAATCCGGCCATTAAGCGCGACAACATCGCCGCTCACCTGAAAAACGACCGCTATCGGCTGGTCGAGGGCGATATCCGGGAGACTGCCGTCGTCGAGGCCTGCTTTGAGGCGGGCGCTTTTGACGAGGTTATCCATCTGGCGGCCATGGCGGGCGTGCGACCGTCTATTGCGCGGCCGGTGCTCTACCAGGAGGTCAATCTGATCGGCACTATGAATATTCTCGAGGCCTGCCGTAAATTCGGCGTGTCGAAACTGATCTTCGCCTCTTCATCGTCGGTATACGGCAACAACAAGACGGTCCCCTTCGCCGAGACCGACCCGGTCGATAACCCGATCTCGCCCTATGCCTCGACCAAAAAATCCGGCGAACTGATGGTCTACACCTACCATCATCTGTACAATATCAAAGCGGCTTGCCTGCGCTTTTTCACGGTTTACGGACCGCGGCAACGACCGGAAATGGCGATCCACATGTTTATCGACCGGATCCATCGCGGCGAGGAGATCAGGATGTTCGGTGACGGGCGGACAAAAAGAGACTATACTTATGTTGATGATATTGTCGACGGCATAGTCGCATGCCGCGCGGCCGAATTCGAATACGAGATTTTCAATCTCGGGCGCTCCGACACAATCGAGCTGGCGTCGCTGATAGCGAAGATTGAAAAGCATGTCGGCCGCAAGGCAAACATTAAAACGGTGGATCCCCAACCGGGCGATGTCGAGCAGACCTTTGCCGATATCTCCAAGGCAAAACGGATGATCGGCTATGAACCGAAGGTATCCATCGACAAGGGGCTGAAGAATTTCGTAAGCTGGTACTTAAATAATCAAGGGAGTCTATAGAATGAATATCTGCATTGTCGGTACGGGATATGTTGGACTGGTAGCAGGCACCTGTTTATCCGATTTCGGCATGAATGTAATCTGTGTGGATAATGATAAGAAGAAAATCAGCCGGTTGAAAAAAGGCGAGGTGCCGATCTACGAGATCGGTCTGGAGCAGCTTATCAAGCGCAATATCAAGCTCGGCCGCCTGCGTTTCTCCACCGATCTGGAGGAAGCCGTCAAACGCAGCCTCGTGATTTTCATCGGCGTCGGCACGCCGGAGAACGAGGACGGCACCAGCAACATGTCATATGTGCACGAGGTCGCCCGAGAGATCGGACGGGCCATGAACGATTACAAAGTTATCGTCATGAAAAGCACCGTCCCGGTGGGAACCTCGCGCGAGCTGAGAAAGATAATTCGGGAGAGTCAGACCGAACCGAATGATTTCGACGTTGTCTCCAACCCGGAATTCCTTCGTGAAGGCGCCGCTGTCAACGATTTCCTGCGTCCCGACCGCATCGTGATCGGCTCCGATTCCGAACGCGCCCTGGCTATCGTAAAAGACATTTATCGCCCGCTTTATCTTTTGGAAACGCCGATTATCAGCACCACCAACGAGACCGCCGAAATGATCAAGTACGCCTCCAACACGATGCTGGCGCTGAAAATATCGTTCATCAACGAAATCGCCAACCTGTGTGACCATGTAGGCGCCGATGTGTACGATGTCGCCCGAGCAGTCGGCATGGATAAACGGATCGGCTCCAAGTTCCTGCACCCCGGTCCCGGTTTCGGCGGTTCCTGTTTTCCCAAGGATGTCAACGCTATTGTCAGTCTGGCTAAAAAGGTCGGCTATGATTTCCGGCTGGGCAATACGATCAACGAGGTAAACCTGCGCCAGAAAGAGACGGTGGTAGAAAAAAGCCGCGAACTGCTCGGTTCCTTCGACGGCAAGACAGTAACACTGCTGGGGTTGTCGTTTAAACCGGAGACCGACGATGTTCGTGAGTCGCCGGCGCTGCACATCGCCCAAAGAGTGAAGGAAGAGGGCGGCATGGTGCGCGCCTATGATCCAGCCGCTATGGACGAAGCCAAGAAGGCGTTGCCGGATGTCAAGTACTGCAGCAGTTACCCGGAAGCCTGTGACGGTGCCGATCTGATTATTATCACTACCGAATGGCACGAGTTCCGTGATCTGGATTTCGACAAAATAAAAGAAAAAGCCCGCACACTCAATTTGTATGATACCCGTAATATCTACAAAGCGCAGGACATCCGCGACAAAGGGTTTGCCTATATCTGCACCGGCCGGAACTGAAACGACGGCGTCACCGGTGACGCCGAAGAGCTTCGATATAATAAGTCGTCGGACCGGTACGGCCCGGCGACGCTGATCTGACGCAAGACGTCGCTTATGGATATTGTTCAACCGATAGCGAAATACATCATCGACCCGATTGTGGCCGCGCGCGAGAAAAGCAGCCACCTCAACTGGCTGAAGCAGCTCGAGAAATCGCAATACTATTCGCCCGAGCGGATACAACAAATGCAACTGGAGCGACTGAAAAAGCTGCTGATCCACGCCGGGAAAAACTGTCCGTTCTACAAAATGCGATTCGCCGAGGCAGGTTTTGACCCCCTCAAGCTGAGCGATCCGGCCGACCTGGCCCGCCTGCCGGTTCTTACCAAAACCGATATCCAGAACTATCGTCAAGATATGCTGGCGCGCGATATCCCGCGCGAGGATCTCATTATCGAACATACCGGCGGCTCGACCGGGGCACCGCTGGAGTTTTACATGGACCGCGAGCGGCTTTACTCGCGCAAAGCGGGCGCGATCCGCCATGACCGCTGGGCCGGACTTGATATCGGCCACAAAGCGGCCGTGCTCTGGGGCAACCCGCACGACTTTTCCGACGAAGTGTCGCTGAAAACCAGGCTCAAAAACCAGTTGTACGACCGACGGATATTCCTCGACACGACCGAAATC
>DAOWIC010000098.1 GCA_030641085.1 Calditrichota bacterium | reverse complement strand
CTTTACGTAAGTCTGTCATCGGCGATAAAGGTAATGCAAACCGGTCCTGTGCGCAACCGCTTAGCCGGAAAAATCACAGTCGGCCGGAGCGAGCCGGTTGATAAACAAAGACCAATCCGATATATTTTCTCACGGAGTAATAATCTGAAACAGCAGGCGATAAGAGGATAGGATAGCGCACAAAGTCACCCTGATACCGGGCGACAGAAAAACCTATTGCCGCTCACGGCCGATTTGATTATCCTGATTCCAGTCTGATCTGTTTGAACCGGGTGAAGGAGCGCTGATGATCAAGGATGGATTGCTCTGCTGGAATTGCGGCCGACCGACCGGTATCGTGGGCCGGGTGGCGCGCTCGGATAGTTGCGACAACTGTCTGGCCGATTTGCGTTGCTGCCGCGGATGTCGCCATTTTGAACCGACCCGCCGCTTTCAGTGCCGCGAGACGATCGATACCAACATTCCCAACAAGGAAAAGAACAATTTCTGTGATCATTTCCAGATGCGCGATGCGGTCAAAAGACCGGGCGGTATCTCCAGCCAGCAGGACTCGAAGGACAGTCGCAAGAAGAGCTTCGACGACCTGTTCGACGACTGACGTTCGGTTGGGCTAGTCGTATAAATGACAGACACTTACGGCGCAAGGCCTGATTTCCGGCTCGGCTTTATGGATGGCATAGGTCTAATAGCTCTCAAAATTACGTCGGGTCGGTTTTTTTGGAACCTTTACGGCCTGAGATTGTTTGAAATATTGAAGCGACTGCGATTAAAGAGCTTCGCAGTCGATTGTGACAGCAGAGTTCTTAGCATTTTTACGTTTTACCTCCCTAGAAAAAGCACCCCCTCGGGGGTGCTTTTTTATGCCCTGTAACAGCTTCTCCGGGCGCGGAAGCGCCCGGGCCCAAATTTACTGCATCAGCCCCTTGAACCAGACCGTTACGAGCCGTGCATGCTTCTCGGGAATGTAACCGACCGCGCCGATCAGTTTTTCCTGGGTGTGACCGGCGATAATCGTCCCATAGGTATCACTATCGAACGCCATAATACTGTCGGCCAGCAGCGACATGTTGGCCGGGTGGGTCACCTGGGCGCCCAGTGAGGCGGCAAAGTCGTTCATCATGCCGAACATTTCGGCCTTATCATCGCGGGCGATAAACAAAGTCAGGGTGTCGGTGTCGAAACCATACTTGACAGTATACACCTGGTTCACGCCGGGAGCACCGAGATACTGATACGGATGATACTGTCCGGACGGGTTGATCTTGCCGGAGAAGGGGAAGAGAATGAAAAAGCGCGGGACGAAGTTATTATCCGTGATTCCAGCGGCGATCTGGGCCGCAATCGTTTTGGCGACGTCGAGGCTTTCTTCGCTGTCATCCTCACATGAGATAGTCGTTACATATTCACCGCGGGCCATGTAAAGCGTGTTGCCGGTAATGTAGGCCTCGGCGCCGAGTCGAAAGACCGGCGTACCGTCCGGCCGGGTCCGGGCGTAGTGACCGTAGGCGGCCGAGTAATCGGCAAACTGGGCGATCTCAACATAAACCGGTTTGTCGCCCCGCGAGTATTTGGCGGCGGTAATACCAACCATCTGGTAAACAAGGTATTGCTCGGCCGAGGCGCCCAAGTGGGCCGCGGCGGAATCCGCCTTAATCGTTCTGACATCGCCGACAAACTTAACGCCGACACTGTCGATATCACCGGGCAGAAGGTTCTCCGCCTGGTAGGGTATGGCCGAAAGCACCGCCAAATCATAAGGCGGCGCGATCTCTTTTTCTTTCTTGCCGCAGGAGATCATCATGATCAATGCGGCTGCAGTCACGGTAAATGCGAGTCTTTTCATGCTACGTATAACACCATTATCACGGTTAAAATCCACAGTACGACGGTAATCAGTATCGGCATGTCGCTGATAAGCACCTTGGTTGGTGATCCGCCGCATTCCTCTTTATGAATCAGGTACAGATATCGAAAAACACCATAGATGACGAACGGGATGGTCAGAAACAGCATATCCGTTCCCAGCTTGGTGGAGACCTCGGTCGAGAAGGAGTAGAGCATATACATCACAACCACCGATGGCGTTACCACCGCGATAAGCTGGTCCAGCAGATAGGGCGAGTATCGGCCGAGGATTTTACGATGCGCAGTGGCGCTATCCTCAAGCAGCAGCAGTTCATGGCGGCGCTTGCCGAAAGCGAGGAAGAGGGCCAGAAAGAGCGTGTTGATCAACATCCAGGTGGAAGCCGGGACATCAATGGCCACCGCTCCGGCTAAGGCGCGCAGGACAAAGCTGATGCCGATGCTCATGACGTCGACGATAACGATGTTTTTAAGCCAGATGGTATAGGTCAGGTTCAGCACGATAAAAGCGGCCGATACCAGCAAGAACAGCGGGCCGATCAAGTACGCGCCGGCCAGAGCCACGGCCAGAAGGATCAGCATCAGCACCACGGCAACCGTCGGTGAGACCCGTCCGGAGGCTATCGGTCGCATTTTTTTCAGCGGATGTTGCTGGTCCTGTTCGCGATCTATGAGATCATTAAAGACATAGACAGCCGAAGAGAGCAGGCAGAAAACGACCATGGCCGCCAGGGCGGTTTCAACGCTGGCAACGCTTGTAATCTCACCGGCAAATACCAGAGCCGCCAGAACGACGGTGTTTTTGATCCATTGTACCGGCCGAATCAAGCCTGCGAATAATTTGAGCATAGCCAAGAATAAAGAACGAAAGGGTTCGGTTCAAGTTTAATTTGGCCTCGGCCGCGTGATTGCCCGACCATTAAAACCTTTGCTTGATTCGGCATATTGAGTATACTGGCGCTATGACACGACGGAGACATCAAAAAGAGAAGCAGAGCCATGTCTGCCTGCTGGTGAATCGTTCGGCAACCGGTTACAGTCGGCGACCCATTGACAAGCTCACCCGGGCGATCAAAAAGGCTGGCGGGTATTACTCGGTTTTTGAACCGGAGTCGGCTATAGACCTTTTTCACACCGCTCAGCAAGTGTGCGGTCTTCGGCGCTGGCGTCGGACGGTGCCGCAGCAGTTTGATCGGCGGGGCAAAGTCACCGCATTGGTCGCCTGTGGCGGTGACGGTACGTTTAACCTGGTCGCCCGCGCGGCACTCGAGGCCGAGCTGCCGGCAGGGGCGCTGCCCATGGGGCGGTACAACAATATTGCACACTCGCTCTATGGTACCACTGATGCCGATACCGCCATCGGCCGGATCATGAGACGCGATTATCGCCTGATAGATTGCGCCACCGCCGCCGACCAGCTATTTTTCGGATCAATTGCGATGGGCCTGATTCCCCGGTTGGCCCGCGAGCTGGATAACCGCAAACCACCGCGTTTCGGCTTTGGCTGGGGGAAACTCGGCGCCAGGGCGGCCACCGAAGTCGAAAACAAGAAGATGATTATCAAAATCGATGCTTTCCGCTTCGATGTCAGCCCGGTTGTGTTGAATATAAACCTGCTCCCGTATAGTCTCGGTTTGCCCTTTTCGCCGGCCTCGATATTCGATGATGGTCGTGCGGAGGTGATCCTTAATTTCGGCGTCGACAGCAAATCACTCTCCTCTTTTATAGGTCAGGTGTATAATAAGAAATATGTTTACGGCTCCGAGGTAAGGCTTTTTCGCGGACATACGATCGGCATTCAGCCGGCCAAAGGCCGGACGCTTTACCTCGACGGCGAGTTGATCAAGCTGCCGGCCAACCTGATTGAGATCATTGTCGGTGAGAAGCAGCTTAAAGCGTTTTGTTAATCCGAAATGAGATTACCTCTATTTATACTGGCATTTCTTATCGTGATGGCTGTCGGCGGACAAGCGTTAGCTGCCGATGATGATTCCACCCAAGTTGTCGATACTATTCTATTCCATCAGACCAACCTGCTCGATGGCGCCAGTCCGGTGGATAACCCGGCCAATTACGAGCAGCGCTTGACCCAGAATCCCACTGTCGCCCTGTTCAAGTCGATGGTCGTGCCGGGTCTGGGACAATACGGCAACCGTCGCTACATCAAGGCGGCGGTCTTTCTGGGGTTGGATGTCTGGATGGTTGCCTCGGTCATTCACTACGGGCAGCAGGCTTCCGATTTTAAGTCGAAGTTTGATGCTGCCACCGATATTTCGGAACGTCGGGAATGGTACGGCCTTTATCTCGACCGCAAAGACGAGCGCAACAAATTTACCTGGTTTGCGGTGATTGTCTCGTTTATTTCGATGTTTGACGCCTATGTCGATGCGCATCTCTCCGGCCACCCGGCCGACAAGCACAATAGCGAGATTTCCTTTGATCTCACGCCAACCGACGACGCCGGTCTTCTGCTTTCCGTATCCGTTGGATTTTAATCGCGCAGGATGAAGTCCTTGACATCGAGACCGTAACGCTCCGGCTCAACGCGGCGGACGATTTTGCGGTGGTGATATTCCGGCAGGGAGAGATCGATCCATTCGGGCGTGGTTAACAATCCGCTCCGGTTTCCCACGATCTTGACATACGGCCGCGCCCGGTCGTGTTCGTTGATAGTCAACACCAGGGCGATCTCGTCCGTGGTCAACAGGACCACCGTACCGGCCGGATAGATACCGATGATATCGTTGAATATCTTGAGCAGGAAGGCATCGAACTTGACTTTCATCTGGTAATGCATTTTGCGCAGCACTTCCTCGGGCGGTATCGACTTTTTCAAGTAGACCCGGCCGGAGGTGAGAGCGTCGAATGTATCGGCGATGGAAATGATTCGCGAGAAGAGATTCATCGGGCGCTTCTGATAGTGCAGCGACGGATAGCCGGTGAAATCGGCGTTGATGTGATGCTCCAGCGCGCCGCGCACGGCGCGGGCGGTATGTTCGCCCAGCTTGAGATTTCTCAGAATCGTCTTGACCCCCAACAGCGGGTGACGCTGCATCTGGATCCAATCGTTTTCATCAAACGCGTCCGGTTTGTGGATCAGGTCCTTCGGCAGTTTCACTTTACCGATATCGTGAAACAGCGCGGAAAAGCCGAGTTGCGACAAGCGGGGACGATCCAGCCCCAGCCGGACGCCCAGAGTAAGGCAGTAGACGCAGACGTTGGTTGAGTGGGCGTAGGTGTAATCGTCATAATCCTTAATGGCCGTCAACTCGATCAACGAGGATTCATCCCGGGTGATGTGATCGATGAGCGTGTGCACTACTCGTTTCGTTTTGGATATATTTATTTCGCGGTTCTGGACCGTGTTGACAACCACCTCCTGCACGACGGACATGGCCGTGAAAAAGGTTGAGCGCGCGGCGGTTCTAAACTGGCGACGCATCTCCTCGGACAGGTGGCCCTTTTCTTTTTCGAGGCTGGCTGCGGACAATAGTTGTACTCCAGCCAGTTTGGCTGTCTTGAGTTGCTCGGACAGACTCTCGACATTATCCTGTCCCGGCTTAATTCGCGCCATGAAGCCAAAAAACTGTTCGATCTCGCTCTGGCTGGCCGGACAATTGAAGATCACGCCGCCAATTCCCAGTGTCTTCCACTCCTTCTGGATCGAAGCGGCCCCGGAAAGGCCGAGGTCGTCGAAGCGGACCATCCTCTCGTTTACGAAGTACCGACCGGAGATCATCTTGAACGAGATATCGCCCGTATCCTCCATTAATTCCGCCAGGCGTCGATAGAAGCCGACGGCCTGTTTTCTGAAGGTGGCATTGTTCTCGGCGACAATACGCGCGGTTTTATAGAGAACGAAAAACGAGGTAAGGAGGCGCAGCTCATCCTCGCCGGCAAGAACTCTGACGGCGGCTTCGGCGGAGGTGTTACTCATTGCTCGTCTCCATACATTATCTCGCGTCGGCGATTGATCGTTTCCTGTGCTCGGTGTTTTATATCGCGGCGCCAGCTTGAAGAAAGTTTTACCAGCAGTACCTCGCACCGTTCACTCCGGTTGAGACTGAGCGCCTCAAAGGCGGCTCGGCGCAGAAACCTCAGTTTGTGGTTGCCGAAAAGATTGCGGGCCATGATGAGTCGTCCCAGAAAAGTCACCGATTGATCCCCACCCAGCGTGGAATAGGCGTTCAGCAGGGTCTGCTGGTCAGCCTCCTCCAGCGTGTCGAATCCGCTGTCGTTAATGACATCAGTAATCAGGTCGAAGGCGGACTGACCGCGCCGGGCGACAATCGAATCAACAGCCTCGCGGCGCACCTCGGCGGAGGCATCGGAGACGGCGTTTTTCAAAATTTCCAGCGCTTCCTCGGCCGGACTCACCCGTAACGCCTTGACCAGCTCGAGCCGAACCGTTTCATCGGGGTGCTCGGCGGTCTTGGCCAGATGCTTGAGCGCCTTGGGGTCACCTATGTGCGACAGGATAGTGATTGCATTGCGAACGACATCGGGGCGCTTGTCATAGATGCTGCGCGCGACAATGTCGATTCGGTCCTTGCCCATACGCGAAAGGAAGCTGACCAGTGTCTCGCGGTGGGATTTGTTTTCGATCTCACCCATCATGTCGGTGATGCCGATCAACGCCTCCCAGCCGAAATTCTCCAGGTAGCCGGAGAGTTCGGCGGTACTTACATCCGGATGATCGTTAAGCGCCTGTTTTAACACGTTCAGGCGGTCGCGGCTGCCGGCGGTAACACAGGCATCGCGCAGGCGTTCGGCCCAGAGCGGCTTGCCGTTGCGCAACCGGTCCTCGAGCTGTTTCATATACTGCAGCACCCGACCGGCTTCGGCGAGTCGGGCGGCCTGGATGAATTCGGTGAGCACCTTCTCGCAGATTGTGACCGACTCGTAAAAGCTCTCCAGTTCGCTCTCCTGCATCAAGAGTTCCTTGAGCAGTTCCGAGGTGGACTCATACGGATCGAACTCGGCGTCCTCGGCAATTATCCGTTGAATCTTCTCTTCTTCCTCGCTGGACAGCTTAAACTCGTCGTTTAAGATCAGGGCGGTGTTGGGCAGGTTGCCCGCCGGCTGGGCAGGAAGATCGGAAAAACCCATAGCCGAGGCAGCGTCCGCCACTCGCAACAACTCCTCGTCGGCAATCTCCTCATCGCTTTCCTGGTCCGTTGGCTGACCGGGCACGGCGGCATAAAAAAGCGAGTGGGGCTGCTGCCCACCCCCGCCGGATTTTATCGGCTGACCGTCCGACGAGGCGGAGGCCTGCTCGAGGCGCATATCGGAAGGATCATCGTCGGTGAATATAGCCTGGAAAGACTCTTCACCGTCGGTCCCGAAAACAGCTTCGCTGTTTTGGTTTAGTTCTTGATTGGTTAAATGTACATTGATGTCGAAATTTTCGTTATATTCCGAGAGGGCGACATCCTCAAGCGTCTGGAAGGCGAAACGGGATATCCCCGATTCCCAGATCAGCGCCGCCAGATCAGCGTTTTTCCCCGGCGTGTTGAGATAAGTCCTGATGCTGTCAAGCAGCCTGTAGATTTCCTCGACCTCGAGACCCTCCTTGAAGGTGAACTCGGTTATGCCGGTTTCAAAGAGAAGCCCGGCCAGGCTTTCTTCTTTGGATTTATCCTTGTAGATCACCTCGTCGGCGTAAATCAACCGGTCACGATTCACTCTGACGCGGATCTCACCATAATCCTGAATGATTGATTCGAGCTTTTCTGCAAAGGAACGGCGCAACGACTGGGGCAACGGGTTGTTCTCGGGATAGAGCGAGACAACCTTGATCACCTTCAGCATGTCCTTAAGAATGAGCGAGATGCTTTCCAGTTTCATATCCAGTTTTTCACCGTCAACAGGCATTTTTGGCCCCATTTAGCTGCTTAGAACTCCAGTACGTTTATCGGCAGACCGGCCTCCGGCCATAAGAGGCGGCGCAAAAAAAAGGCCCGCCGGGGGCGGGCCTGGTATGATCATGCTAAGGGTCGGTTAAAGCAACTCGATTTTCGACCGGTTTTTGCGGACCGACCGGGTTGCATTACGGCTGTCGAAGACAGCCTTGGCATTCTGAACGATCATGTCATAATCGTACTGGGTGTGGTCGGTGAGAATTACGACCATATCCATTTTCTTGATCAGGTCCTTTGTAAGCCGGTTGGATTTGTAGCGCGTTTTGTTCCATTCGAATTTGGGCACGAATGGATCGTTGTAAGAGACTTTGGCCCCCTTGTCTTCCAACAGCTTGATAACATCGAGGGCCGGTGATTCGCGCAGGTCCTGGATATCGCGTTTGTAGGCGACGCCCAGAACGAGGATTTTCGTCTTGTTGAGCGCTTTGGCGAAGCGGCTGTTGAGCATGCGCGTAATCCGCTGGACAACATATTCCGGCATGCTGCTGTTGATGTCGCCCGCCAGCTCGATAAACCGTGCGTAGTAATTGAGCGATTTCAGCTTCCACGAAAGATAGTGCGGGTCGATCGGAATACAGTGCCCGCCCAGACCGGGTCCGGGGTAGAAGGGCATAAATCCGAACGGTTTGGTTGCGGCGGCGTCGATAATCTCCCAGACATCCAGCCCCAGCCGATCGCACATCAGAGCAACCTCGTTGACCAGACCGATGTTGACCGAACG
>DAOWIC010000237.1 GCA_030641085.1 Calditrichota bacterium | reverse complement strand
TTTTTTTGCCAAGCCGTTTCACAATGTAGATCTGCTGTACACACTACGGCGGGTCCTGTCTCGATCCAGAACCCAGAGTCGCCACGCCGCCCGCTGATGACTCCGACAGCGCACTACTGGCACAAATACAGAATCGCCTGAGCAATCGACACGACGGGTCAGGCGGAAAGGAAGACAAAAAAGAGACCGGCTACAAGCCGGTCTCTTTCTATAATCATCGATTGCCGGATTGAGCGGCAGATAGGTCGGCGATAATTACCAGGATCTGCGTCCCCCGCCACCGCCGCCACGACCGCCGCGGTCGGCACGGTCAGCGCGCGGACGGGCTTCGTTGACGTTCATCTCACGTCCGTCCATGTCCTGGCCGTTCAAGCCGGTGATAGCCGCATTGGCCTCATCCTGGCTGGACATCTCCACAAACGCAAAACCTCTCGGCTTTCCGCTGAATTTGTCGGTGATAATGTTGACGCTCGAAACTTCTCCAAAGCTTTCAAATGCCTGCCGCAACTGATCCTCAGTTGTGTTGAAGGACAGATTTCCGATGTAGATATTCATTCTACACTCCAATTTTGCTTATCCACCAGCGAATCATTCCCGAATGAATGTTGACGCCAGGATAAACACGTTCATGCGCACCATTGCGCGTCGGTCCCCAATTCCAGCTTTTCCAGAGATTTGACAGGAATAACAAAGCCTCGATAAAAGCAGCGAGGGATACCAATTCTATAACGCAACAATATCGGCTTCCGCCGGTAAAGTCAACAGGTTTATTAACAAATCAAGCCGTTCCGGGTTCTCCGGAATATGCCGGGCGGCAGCCCGGTATGCGACCGGCAAATGGCCCATCGGCACCAATTGCGCGCTAACTGCCGGAAAACCGCCGCCAGCCTGCTCAAGCACCGTTTCCGCCGGTAAATCCCCTCACCGGTTGACCCCCGATAATACTCACTTTATGCTCCTGACATGGCCCGAAATAACCCGGCTGCCTTTGTGATTGCGTCACATGGGCCGATTTAGGTATCTTTTGATCATACAAAGACAGTTTCAACAGCATCAACGGTAACTCGAAAATCCAGCACACTCTGTCGGGAGGCGAAAGTGATGACAATTCGCGATCTGCTGAAAAACAGGGATGTCTTCGCCTGGACATTGATGATGGCCTCACTGACAGTACATGTTTTTGATGAGGTCATCACCGACTTTCTGCCTTTCTACAATCAACTGGTGTTCGACATGCGGGAGCGCTTCGGCTTTTTCCCGATGCCGACCTTCAGCTACGAACTCTGGCTGGGCGGCCTGATTTTGGCGATACTGATCGGATTCGCCGCGGTTCCGCTCGTTTATCGGGGGGGACTCAGGATACGGATTATTACCACCGTGCTCGGCATTCTGATGACAGCCAATGCCCTGGGGCATCTGCTCGGCTCGGTTTATACCGGTCGAATATTGCCCGGGTTCACCAGTTCCTTCCTTCTGCTCGCCACGGCCATATATGTGGTCGTTCGCGGGTTTGTAGGATTTCAAAGCCGGACAGCCGGACGTGATGCGGATCGATGACAGGGGAGAACAAATAATGACACAGCCACACGAGACAGTTTTGAAATTGTTGCGGCAGGAAATTGCCAGACATAACAAGCCTGAAAACATGCACGATTACCAACGGTTTCACAAAGAGAAACTCGAGCAGCCGATGGGACTCAAGGCTCCGGTTCTGCGAAACATCTCCACCCAGACGTACCGCAAGGCGGGCTTCGAAAACGGGCGGGACGTTCTCGCCTGCGGCGACTTCCTGCTCGCCTCGGAGATACGGTATATGCGGTTTTTCGCCTTCGAGTGGGCGATAAAGGTTGCCGCAGAGTACGAGCCGCGCGATTTCAAGCGATTCGAAATCTGGCTGAAAAAGTATGTTACGCACTGGGGATCATGCGACCATCTCTGCTGCGGCCCGATCGGCAACCTGATCTTCAAATTCCCGGACCTGATCGTCAAAACCCATCCCTGGCGGCGATCCAAAAACCGCTGGGCACGGCGGGCGGCCGCGGTATGCCTGATCCTGCCGGTGAGAAAACGAGTCCTGCTGGATGAGGTTTTCCGCACTGCCGACGCGCTGCTGGTCGATCAGGATGACATGGTGCAGAAGGGTTACGGCTGGATGCTGAAGGAAGCGAGCAATGAGTTCCCCGACGAGGTTTTCGCCTATGTGATAAAAAACAGAGGCCGCATGCCACGAACCGCCCTGCGCTATGCTATCGAAAAGATGCCGCCCGCCAGACGGCAAGAGGCGATGAAAAAGGATTCCTGATCTCATATGGTCCCGTATCCGCCAGCCGTGATCTGCGGCGGGATTTTATGGTGCGCGCCCGATTGTCCGTTCATATAATAAACAGGGAGAGTACTGCCAGAGGAGCGAATAATGAAAAAATATATCGTCGTAATCGGTTTGCTGTCGGCGTTGCTGATCCTTATGTCATTTGGTGCGTCCACGGCGTTTGCCGACGAACCATCGGGCGAGGCATGCAAAAACGTTGAGCAAGTATTGGATCGCTATATCGAAGCACTTGGCGGACAGGAAGCACTTTCGAAGCTGACCAGTCGGGTATGTCTGGGGCAGATCATCCACAACCTGCCATGGCAGAACCCGACGATGCAAATTGCCTTCTTCGAAGCGCAAGCCGTGGCTCCCTTTTTCTATCTCATGGAAGAGACCACCGACGGTGGCACGACTCGCTCCGGGTTCGATGGAGAAGTCCAATGGAGTCAGGATACAACCGGCGCCGTACACGAGAACGCCGGCTGGCTTTTCGGCTCGACCCTGGCTTTCCTGTTAAATCCGCAGAATGCGCTTTACATCGAAGATTATTTCCCCGAATTGACACTCAGGTCGAGCGACAACGATACGGTCTGTGTGCTCGTTCCCGCCAATATGGAAGAAGCCCATCACGCGCTTTACTTTGACGCTCGGACCGGCCTCCTGGTTCGCGTCGGTCACTACTGGGATTTGAGAAATTACCGTGAGGTGGACGGTGTCCTCTTTCCGCACCTGGTGGCCCAAAGCCGCAAGGGCGGTTCGACCAGCTACATGTTCGATGAAGTGCGACACAACGAAGAGGTCAATAAATCAAAGCTACAGATGCCGCTGGAGTGAATCGGCCTCGTGCTGCGCAAGACACTATTCGCCGCTGTATATCTCCGTTTCCTTGTCCGGTGAGGCCTCGACCTTTTTGAGGATATCCCCCACTTTTTCCGTCGGGAGCCAATCGACCACGCCGGTACCGACATCATATATCGCACCGACCACAATCGCTTTGCCGCCTTTTATCAGTTCGCGCACAGCCGGACTTTTCATCAGCAGGTCCTCGATTCCCTGCCAGACGTTTTCCTCGATGGCGTAAGGAATCAGGGCGTCGTCATGGATATCCCCGTGTGCCTCCATGGTTCGTTTCACAGCCGGGATTATCGGCGCCACCAGCGGCGAGAAATTGCCCTCCAGCTTGTGTCCCCTGCCCTGCAGCGCATGCGTCACAGCCGTTACCGCGCCGCACTGGGTATGACCGAGAACAACCAGCACCGGCGTGTGGACATGGGCCAGGCCGTATTCGATCGAACCGATCTCATCGGTGTTGCAGACATTACCGGCCACGCGAATGACGAAGATATCCATCACTCCGGCGTCAAAAATCAGTTCTACCGGCACCCGCGAATCGGAGCAGGTCAGCACGGTGGCATAGGCGTGATCGCCCTGGTTTTCCTTTACGGCCAGCGCCAGGCGGGCAGCGTCGGTATGGGGATGGGTGACCTGCCCCGTGCAGAAACGCCGGTTGCCCTCCTTAAGCATTTGAAGAGACTCGCCGATCCCCGGTTTGATGAATTGCGTCACATCGGCCTCCGCTTGCAGATTGGTTTCAACGGTGATAATAACAATGCAGGCTGCCAGTATCAAACTCAAAGCCGGTGCTGTCGGTGTGGTGCCGCCACCCGGCCCGCCCGGACGCTGAGACCGGCTTACCCATTAGAAACAGCCGAGTCCACTTCGCTCGGTAATTCGGCCAGGCTCGGCCAGCAACGATCACCGTCATATGAGAGCATAGTCAGGTGCACAGGGTAGACAGTGTAGCCGCGTTTCTTCAAGCTGCGATAGATCGCGCCGCCGAATTTGCGCCGGGAGACTCCCACCACCGCAACGTTTTTCGAGCCGACAAAATCTGCTATCAGTTGTTCCATGCACCCAATTTGCATCACGCGCCGCCGCCAGTCAATGGCTGCCTCCAGCCTCGTACGGACAGTTCCGCCAATAGCCCTACATTGTTGCTATAACCCACCGCCTGTCTCATTTTATTTGGTTTCCTCCGATACCTGAGACATTTCCCAAAAAACCTGTTG
>DAOWIC010000003.1 GCA_030641085.1 Calditrichota bacterium | reverse complement strand
TGGCCGACGTGGCGGCGCGGTTTTACGGTTTTCCGGGGATGAATATCAAGGTGTGCGGCGTAACCGGTACCAACGGCAAGACCACCACCTGTTACCTGATTAAGGCCATTCTCGAGGCGCGCAGCAAGACTACCGGACTGGTGACATCGAGCGTCTACGATACCGGCAAGGAAATATTCGAGGCGGAGCGGACCACACCGGAGTCACTGGATATGCAGAGACTGTTGTTCCTCATGAAGAAAAACCACTGCGTGAACGCCGTGATCGAAGTCTCCTCGCACGCCCTTGCGCTCAACCGGGTGGACAACATCGATTTCCGCGTCGCGGTCTATACCAACCTCACTCGTGACCACCTTGATTTCCATCACACGATGGAGGAATACTTCGAGGCCAAGGCGCAGCTGGTCAAGCGGCTGGATGGGCCTCTCAGTTACGCCGTGATCAATCTCGACGTGCCGGAGTTTCGCAAACTGTTCGGTGACTTTACTTCGTCGTTTATGACCTACTCGCTGGATAACCGCTCGGCCGACATCTATCTCGACAAGTACGAGATCGAACACGGGAAAAGCATTTTCGATATGGTGACGCCGGTGGGCAAGGCCACGGTCAGTCTGCCTCTGCCCGGCCGGTTCAACCTGATGAACGCTCTGGCGGCAGCCGCCGGCGGGCTGGCCAGCGGCATTGATCTGGACTCGGTCGTCCGCGGACTGGAATCGGTCCGATCGGTGCCGGGACGGTTCGACTATGTCGATAACGGGCAGCCCTTTGCGGTCTACGTTGATTACGCTCATACGCCGGATGCAATTGAACGGCTGTGCCAGGCGGCGCGTGAAATAACGACGGGCAAGATTTATCTCCTCTTCGGTTGCGGCGGCGACCGCGACAAGGGGAAACGGCCGCTGATGGGTCAGGCCGCGACCATTGGCGCCGATTTCGCAGTGGTTTCCTCCGATAACCCGCGCGGCGAGGAGCCGCTGGATATTATTGAGGATATCAAGCCGGGACTGGAGGGCAAAAATTACGAGATCATTCCCGATCGCCTCGAGGCCATAGCTGCTGTTTTGAAAATGGCGTCGCCGGGCGATGCTGTGCTGCTGGCCGGCAAGGGAGCAGAAAATTACCAGGAGATTAAAGGGGTCAGATACCCGTTTGACGATACCGCCGAAGCGCGGAAAGTGCTCAGGGAACTGGGCTACACTCAGACAGGGATGGAACGGGAGAGTTGATAAAGTTGCGTTTTGTTGAACTGGCCGCCCGAACCGGCGGAACATTGTACAACACGTACAACTCCAATCGCGCCTTCACCGGCGTCTCAATAGACAGCCGGAGCGTGACCGACGGGATGCTTTTTGTCGCTATCCGGGGCGAAAGAGTCGATGGGCATGATTATATCGATCAGGCTATCGACCGGGGCGCGTCGGGTATTGTCGGCGAATTCGCCTGGCCCGGCCTTGAGTCGATCCGGGGTGATTTTCCGGTGGTCGGTGTGGCCGATAGTCACGAGGCGATGATCAGTCTGGCCGAGCAGTATCGCGACTCGCTCAACGCGCGCTTTGTTGGTATTACCGGCTCCAACGGCAAGACGACCACCAAGGAACTCGCCTTCAGCATGATTAAGGCCACCGAGCCGCATGCATTCCGTTCGCCCGGAAACCTGAACAACCTGTTCGGCGTCCCGCTGACCCTGTTTCAAATCCCTCGCGAAACCAAGGTCGCCATAATGGAACTGGGTATCTCCACGCCGGGCGAGATGGATCGCCTGGCCGACATGGTTCACCCGGATATAATCGTGATGACAAATGTCGGACCGTCGCATTTGCAGTTTCTCTCCTCGGTGGAGGAGGTCGCCCGCGCCAAGCTGGAACTGGTCCGTCGCGCCGACGCCGGCGTGCCGGTGATTCTTAATGCCGATGATCCGGTCCTGATGAGCGAAGCGAAAAAGATCCGCAGCGATTATATCACATTCGCCCTCGACAACGAGGCCGACTACGCTGTCGACGATATCGCCGTTACCGATAACGGCGCCACGGCGGTGACTATCGACGGACGCCGGTTTCTACTGCCGCTGATCGGACGGCATCAGGTGAGCAACCTGCTCGCCGCCTATGCTGCCTTTGCCACCCTGGGTTACAGCTTTGAAGGCGTTGATACGGAGGCGATCCGGTTTGATACCCCCCCGATGCGCGGGCAACGGGTGACAAAGCACGACATGACTTTTATCGCCGATTGCTACAACGCCAACCCGGAGTCGGTCCGAGCGGGCTTGGCCGCTTTTTTCGAGATGACCGTCCCGGGACGCAGAGTTGTTATCCTCGGCGACATGCTCGAACTGGGGGAGAAGTCGCGCGACTATCATCGGGAGGCGGGAGAACGTCTGGCGCAATACGATTTTGATCTGGCCATAACGGTCGGTCCGCTTTCGCAGGAGATAATCTCCGGAGCGATTGCGCAGGGCAAGCCGAAAAATATCTTCCACCATTTCGACAACTCGCATGATGCTGCCGACGCTGTTCGTGCTCTGCTGCACGAGGGTGATTTTGTCTACTTGAAAGGTTCGAGGGGGATTGAGTTGGAAAATGTGTTGAACGTCTTTGACGATAGTGAGGAGCAAGGCTGATGCTGTATCATCTTCTGTATCCTCTCACAAAATATATCGGCGGGTTGAACCTGTTTCGGTATATCACTTTCAGGACCGCCGGTGCGACGGTGACCGCGATCTTTATCTGTCTCATTCTCGGACCGTTCTTCATTCGTCTGCTCAAAAAATACCAGGTGAAGGAAACGATTCGCAGCGACGGCCCCGAGAGTCACCAGCAGAAAGCCGGTACGCCGACGATGGGCGGCCTGATAATCCTCTCTGGAATCGTGATTCCGACTCTTCTTTGGGCCGACCTGACCAATTTCTACGTGCTCATGGTGCTGATGGTGACTGTCTTCCTGGGCATCATCGGTTTCATGGATGATTACCTGAAGGTGATCAAGCACCAGGCGAAGGGGATGATCGGGCGGAAGAAGCTGGCCGGACAGGTTCTGCTGGGCCTCGTCTTCGGCCTGATCCTGCTGGAACTGGCGCCGGGGCGGGTGTACGATGCGGCGGTGGAGATTCCGTTTTTCAAGAATTACGTGCTCTATCTCGGGATATTCTACATACCGTTCATAATTCTGGTAATAACCGGATCATCGAACGCCGTTAACCTGAGCGACGGTCTCGATGGCCTGGCTATTGGTTTGTGCGGTATCTGTTTTATTGCCTTCGCGGGGATAGTCTATCTCAGCGGTCACTACGATTTTTCAAATTATCTCCAGATCGAATTTCTGCCCGGCGCCGGGGAGTTGACCGTCTTCTGCGGCGCGGCGGTAGGCTCGGCGCTCGGATTCCTCTGGTTCAATACCCATCCGGCGGAAGTGTTCATGGGCGATACCGGATCGCTCGCCCTGGGCGGAGCGCTGGGTTCGATTGCTATTCTGGCCAAGAAGGAATTGCTGCTGGTGATCGTTGGCGGTGTCTTTGTCATAGAGACGCTGTCGGTCATTCTGCAGGTAGCATCCTATAAATATCGGGGAAAGAAACGGATATTCAAAATGGCGCCGATCCATCACCATTTCGAACTGCTCGGCTGGCCCGAATCAAAAGTGGTCGTGCGGTTCTGGATCCTGGGCGCCCTGTTTGCGCTGGTAACCTTAGCGACGTTGAAAGTGCGATGACACTCGAAGAACGGATAAAAGGACGGAAGATCGGTATCCTGGGCATGGCTCGCTCGGGCATGGCGGCGGCGGCGATGGCCGACCGCTTCGGCGGCAAACCGTTTGTCTCCGATTCGGCCCGCGGCGAACTGCTGGTGAATCAGGCGGAACGCCTCAAGGCCGAAGGCATCCCGTACGAGACCGGCGGCCATTCCGACCGGTTGCTCGGGTGCGACTATCTGGTCGTGTCGCCCGGTATCCCGCTCAATATCGACATTCTAAAAAGAGCGTCCGACAAGGGCCTGCCGATCTTCTCTGAGATAGAATTTGCGTCGTGGGCCTGTCGCGGGAAAATCATCGCCGTCACCGGTTCCAACGGCAAGACCACAACCGCGACCCTGATCGGCGGCATCTTTTCGGCGGCCGGTTTCGATACTCATGTTGCAGGCAATATCGGCCTGCCCTTCTGCGAGATCGTGCCGAAAATCGGACCGGACAGCGTGGCCGTGATCGAGGTATCGAACTTCCAGTTGGAAGCGATCGCCGACTTCAAGCCTGAGATCGCGCTGATATTGAACCTGACCCCGGATCATCTTGATCGACACGGTTCTTTCGAGGCGTACAAGCAAACCAAGTATCGGATCACCGAGAACCAGACCGCCGAGGACCACCTGATTCTCAATCTCGAAAGCCCGGAGTTGATGGCGGCCAATATCAGCACCGCCGCCCGGATGCGATTCTTCACGACCGGTTTGGCGGAAAAGGCCTCGGCCTTTGTAAGAGACGGCTCGCTCTGCTGGCGTGACGACGGGGCCGAGACAGAGATAATCCCGTGCGGGAAGATCATGATTCCCGGTCCACACAATCTGCAAAACGCCGCAGCGGCAGTTTGTGCCGCCATGCTGTGCGATGTCGAACCGGCCGTGATCAAGAAAGTGCTGCAGACATTTCCGGGCGTTGAACACCGATTAGAGAATGTCGGTCGCGTGGCCGGTATCAGCTTTGTGAACGACTCGAAGGCAACCAATGTCGACTCGGTCTGCTTCGCCCTGCAGTCGTTGCCGACGCCGGTCTATCTTATCGCGGGCGGTCGCGGCAAAGGGGCGTCATACGAACCGATAATCGAGCACGGCAAAGATAAGATAAAAGGTGTTATCGTCCTCGGCGAGGCAAAGGACGAAATCTTTCAGGCTTTGGGGCACGCGTTCCCGGTGGTAGTGGTGGACAGTCTGCCGGAGGCGGTGCACAAGGCGTTTGAGATGGCCTACCCGGGAGAGACGATCCTGCTCTCGCCGGGCTGCGCCAGTTTTGATATGTTTGAAAATTTCGAGCATCGCGGCAAAGTGTTCAAGGCGGCTGTCGCGGAACTAAAAAACGGCAAGAACGAACATGAAACTCACGCGAATCAAAAGTAAGAATATCGACGAAAGGCTGCTGCTGGCCTATCTCGGTCTGACCCTTATCGGACTGGTGATGATATACTCATCGTCGTCGATAATGGCTGAAAGCCGCTTCGGTTCGCACCTTCTTTTCTTGAAGAACCAGTTTATCTGGGTGCTCTTGTCGTTTGCCGTGATTGCGTTGGTTTGTCGGCTCGACCTGAAGAAGCTATCGGTCTATTCTGCGCCGGCCCTGCTTGTGCTGCTTTTGATGCTTTCGCTGGTCTTTTTGATGCCGGCTCGCAACGGTTCGCATCGCTGGTTGATGATTGCCGGACACACCGTGCAGCCATCGGAACTGTTCAAATTCGTTATGATCGTGTACCTGGCTTTTTCGCTGGCAAACCCGAGGCGAAATATCTCCGACCTGAAACAGTTGCTCTTTCCGTATCTGCCTATTATCGGTCTCGGGCTGGCGTTGATCGTGATGGAGCCGGACCTCGGCACCACGACTGTCATTTTCCTTACGGCCCTGGGGATATTCTTCCTGGCGGGGGCACGCCTGAAACATCTGGCGGTCGGCTTCGTGCCGTTGATTTCGGCGGCGGCGTTTATTGTCTTCGGTCTCGGCTACAAGAAGGCGCGCATTATGGATTTCCTGGCCTCGGTCATGGATCCGCTGCAAGGAAGCTACCAGGCTAAACAGGCGGCGCTGACGCTCGGCTCCGGCGGCATCCTCGGCGCGGGCCTCGGCGAGGGACGGCAGAAGCTCTTTTTCCTGCCCTACCCGCACACCGATTTTATTTTCGCCTCTATCGGGGAGGAGATCGGTCTTTTGGGACTGATGATAATCCTGTCGCTCTTTTTCTATATCCTCTGGCGTGGGCTGAAAATAGCCTCGGCCCAGCCGGATCGATTCGGCTATCTGTTAGCGGCCGGTGTCACCTGGTCGCTGTTTATCAATATCGCTATCAACATCGGGGTCGTGACCGCTATCCTGCCGGTGACCGGTCTGCCCTTGCCGTTTTTGTCCTACGGCGGATCATCGCTGTTGGTATCAAGCGCCTCCATTGCGGTCCTTCTGAACCTGTCAAGACGAACGGTGGCGGTATGATGAACCTTTCCACAGCTAAGATCATCTTCGCCGGTGGCGGTACCGGCGGGCATCTTTTCCCGGCGATTGCAATCGCCGACCGCGTGAAGGAGCTGGTCACCGGACGTATGACGGTCGAGATCATTTTTGTCGGCACGCGTCGGGGTATCGAGTATCGGCTGAAAGAGACGCTGGGTTATCCGCTGCATGTCATCAATATGCGCGGCATCGCCCGCTCGCTGACTCTGAAAAACTTGCTCGTGCCGTTTATCGTAATCGGTGCGCTCGTGAAATCATACCTGCTGCTCGGCCGCTTCCATCCGAATCTGGTGGTTGGCACCGGCGGTTATGTCTGCTGGCCGGTTCTGAGGGCGGCCTCATACCGAGGCGTGCGAACCTTGCTGCAGGAGCAGAACTCGTTCCCGGGCGTCAGCACCCGCCAACTGGCCGGGCGTGCGAAAAAGATCTATCTCGGCTTCGCCAAAGCCGCCGAGTATATGAAGACCGACGCCGAGTTGATCGTTACCGGTAACCCGGTCCGGCATAATATCAACGCCGGTGACCGGGAGAGATCGATACATCAGTACGGTCTCGATCCAAACAAAAAGACAATCCTCGTGCTGGGCGGTAGCCAGGGAGCGCGGGCGGTCAATCGGGCGATTCTCGATAGCCTGAAGAAAAATCACTTAAGCGATAAATATCAGATACTCTGGCAGACGGGGAAAAGGGATTACACGGATGTAGCCGCGGCCGCTGGCAACAAGGAGAATGGTTGCTCCCTTTTCCCGTTTGCGCAGGAAATGAATCAGGTCTATGCCGCCGCCGATCTGGTAATCGCGCGCGCCGGGGCGCTGACCCTGGCCGAGATCGCCGCCTGCGAGCTGCCGGCAATTCTGATCCCGTACCCGTACGCTGCCGGTGACCACCAGAAAAAAAACGCCGCCGATTTCGTCGCGCGCAGCATGGCGGTCATGATCGAAGAGAACAGACTTCCCGAGACCGATCTGCTGGCCGAGGCGGTCGCCCTGCTCGAATCGGATCAGTATCGCGCAATGAAGCAGGCGTTGGCGAGAGAGAACGAAGGAAAACAACCGGCGGTCGATGTCATCGCCGTGGACATAATCAAACAACTGGAAGAGATCAAGGCCAACGAGGCGGGGAATTGAGAGCAGTAACCAATGCGGAAACGCGAGCAAAGAGATTCAGAAGCCAGATGGTAATGTTCGGTAAAGTAAAAACGCTGTACTTCGTCGGGATAGGCGGCGCGGGCATGTCCGGAATCGCCGAAATCCTGTACAATCTCGGATACCAGATCCACGGCTCGGACAACACACCCTCTGAGATAACAAAGTACCTTCAACGCCTGGGCATCAACATTTTCGCCGATCACAAAGCGGCCAACCTCGAAAATATCGATGTGGTCGTCATCTCATCGGCGGTTGGCGAGGATAACCCGGAAGTGGTCGAGGCACGCCGCCGCGGCATACCGGTGATCAAGCGGGCCGAAATGCTCGGCGAGTTGATGCGGTTGAAATACTCCATCGGTGTCGCGGGCACCCACGGCAAAACCTCGACCACCTCGATGATCGGACGGATCCTGCTTACAGGCGAATATCGTCCCACCCTGATTGTCGGCGGTGTGGTCGCCGGACTCGGTACCGGCGCGGCGCTGGGAAGCGGTGAATATCTGGTGGCCGAGGCGGATGAGTACGACCGCTCTTTTCTGTCGATGTTCCCGACCGTGGCGGTGGTGACCAACCTCGAGGCGGACCACCTTGACTGTTACGACGACCTGACCGACCTGACCGACTCGTTTGTGACATACATGAACCGGGTGCCGTTCTACGGCTCGGTTATCATATCGGCCGATGATTCCAACCTGGCCGCCATCAAGAATCGCATCACCCGACCGTACCAGACTTTCGGCTTCGATATCGAGGCGGATTATCGCGCGCTCAATATCGAGCAGCAGGCGGAGCGGACTACGTTCTCTGTCTACCACAAAGGCGACCTGCTGGGTGAGATCATCCTCAAGGTGCCCGGCATGTACAATGTCGCCAATGCCATGGCCGCGGTTGCCACCTGCTACGAGCTGGATGTTCCCTTTGAGACGATCGCCGACGGATTGCTTGCCTATCAGGGCGTTTCGAGGCGTTTTGAAATAATCGATACTGTCAATGATGTCATGCTGGTGGATGACTACGCACATCATCCAACAGAAATAACGGCTACCCTACAGGCCGCCCGGAGCCTCGGAAGACGAAGGATAATCGTTATCTATCAACCACACCTTTTTAGTCGCACCAATGATTTTAAAAAGGACTTCGCCGAGGCTCTGGCGTCGGCCGATATCTGTCTCCTGACCGACATTTATCCGGCCCGGGAAAAGCCGATCGAGGGTGTCACCTCGCGACTGATCATGGACGAAGCCGCAAAAACCGGAGCGGGCAATTTTGAATATGTCGGCACCAGGGATAACGCACCGGAGCGCGTCGCCGCTATCGCTCAACCCGGTGACCTGATTATAACAATGGGAGCCGGCTCGATCACGCTCTTAAAACCGCGACTGCTGGAGGTTCTCAAACAGGTTTAGCTATGCTGATACCACGGAAGGTAAAAGTCATTCTAACCGCAGTCATCGTGCTGGGCGCATCATCGCTCGGTGTGGTGCATTTCACCAATCTCTGCGATCTGGAGGCGGTGACGCTCAACGGCCGACCGGTAGACCAGTGGCCCGACCGCTACGCCATGGCGCCGGAAAAGCCGATTGTCGATCAACCGGTGGATAGTATCGCCGAATCGCTCATGGACAAACCGGGAGTGTTCAAGGTTGATATCAGCTACTCGCTGCCCGACCGGATCAATATCAAGACTAACAACTTCGAGGCAGTCTGCTTCCTGCTCGACCGTCGAACCGGCCAGCTCTACGGTCTCGACCGCAGTGCCCGCTTGCTTTCGCTGAAGAGCGCCGAATACGATTGGGAGCATCCGGTACTGACCTCGGTTACCGCCGGGAAGCTCTTTCACTTTTGCGATGATGTCCGGGTCAGTGTGGTGGTCGGACAGCTCCAGGAACTTCAGCAGGAAAACCGTGACCTGTATCGGCTGATCGATGAGATCGATTTCGGCAATCAGGGTTTTCTCAAGGTCTCTCTGGCCGGGCTCTCCTATCGGCTCAAGGTACGGGCGGAGTGTTTTCTGGAAGATATGAACAAGTTTATCGAATTCGTCAGCCGGTTCGGACCGGACCTGGAGGATACAACTATTCTCGATCTGCGTCACAATGGTATGATCATCTGCGCCGCGGGAGGTAAATAGGATGGGCACGGATAACATCGTCGCCGCGCTGGATATCGGCACCACCAAGATTGTCGCGCTCGTCGCCGAGATGGATGACGAAGGGCGGGTTTACGTCATCGGCCACGGACAGACACCGGCGGAAGGCCTCAAGCGTGGTATCGTGATCGACATGGAAAAGACCGTTGCCTCGATCAAAAAAGCGATCGGTGACGCGCAGATGATTTCCGGAACCGAGATCGACCGGGTAACAGTCGGCATTGCCGGCGAGCATATTCGCTCGATCAACAGCCACGGCGTGATCGCGGTCGGGCGCTCCGACAACGAGATCACCAACGGTGATATCGGCAAGGCGATCGATGCCGCACGGGCGGTGGCGATTCCGGTCGACCGGGAGATAATCCACGTTATTCCGCAGGATTACTCGGTTGACGACCAGACCGGTATCAAGGACCCGGTGGGCATGTCCGGCGTGAGGCTCGAGGTAGAGGCACACATCGTGACTGCGTCGATTACCTCGGCGAAAAATATCTACCGCGCCCTGGAGCGCTGCCATCTGGCGGTCGATCACGTGGTGCTCGAATCGCTGGCCCTGTCCGAGGTCATGCTCAGTGAGAGCGAGACTGAAGCGGGAGTGATAGTCGTCGACATCGGCGGAGACATGACCAATATCTCGGTCTTCTACGACAGCGCCATCCGCTATACCGGCGTTGTTTCGCTCGGCGGCAAGAACGTCACCAGCGATATCGCGATCGGGCTGCGCACATCTATCGACCAGGCCGAGCAGTTGAAGATAGCCCGCGGGGCGGCGCTGGCCTCTCTGGTGGACCCGGAGGAAATGATCAGTGTCGCCGGAGTTGTCGGACGGCCTGACAAGGAAGTCTCGCGCAATGTGCTCGCCTCGATTATTGAGCCACGCATGGAGGAGATCTTTTCGCTGGTGGCGCGCGAGATTCGACGGGTCGGTGTGACCGAGATTCCGGCGGCGGGGATAGTCCTGGCCGGTGGCGGGGCGATGCTTCCCGGCGCAATAGAGCTGGCCGAACAGATTTTTGACATGCCGGTGCGACCGGGACGGATCGACGGGATCGAGCATACTCCGGACGAGATAAACGATATCAGTCATGCCACCTCGCACGGGTTGATCCGCTATGCCTTCCGGCATGAGCCGGTGAAAGGCAGCTCAGGCGGCGGCATGAAGGGATGGCTCAAGAAATTCGAAAACTGGATAACTAAGCGATTTTAGAGATACGTGTTTTGAGGAGGTAAGGATGACACCGAATAAGCACAAATTCGGATTCGCCGAGGACTTCACCGGTTACGCCAAGATCAAGGTGGTCGGCGTGGGCGGCGGTGGAGGCAACGCGCTGAACCGGATGATCGAAGCCGAACTCAAGGGAGTTGAGTTTATTGCGATCAATACCGATGCCCAGGTTCTCGACCAGAACCGGTCGAAGGCCAAAGTTCAGATCGGCAGCGAAATAACCGACGGGCTGGGAGCCGGGGCCAACCCGGATGTCGGCCGACGCTCTATCGAAGAGAGCCGCCAGGCGGTGGCCGAGGCGATGGGCCATCCCAATCTGGTCTTTATCACCGCCGGTATGGGCGGCGGCACCGGCACCGGCGCCGCGCCGGTAGTGGCCGAAATCGCCCGCGCGGCGGGCGCTTTGACGGTTGCCATCGTGACTCGTCCGTTCCGCTTCGAAGGAAGAAAACGAATCAACCGCGCCGAGCAGGGACTGGCCGAATTGCGTGAGTCGGTCGACACTCTGATCACCATTCCCAACGAACGGCTGCTTCAGATTGTTGATAAGAAAACATCTCTTACCCAGGCCTTTGCCACCGCCGATGAAGTTCTGCATCAGGCGACCAAAGGTATCTCCGACCTCATCACCATACCGGGGCTGATCAACTGTGACTTTGCCGATGTCCGCACCGTGATGCTCGAGAGGGGGGATGCCTTGATGGGTACCGGGAGCGGTCAGGGTGAAGAGAGGGCAATCGATGCCGCGCGCACCGCGATCTCGTCACCGCTGCTGGAAGAGGTCTCCATCAGCGGCGCCGGGGGCGTGCTTATCAACGTGACCGGCGGACCGGATATGTCGCTCTTCGACGTGAACACGGCGACCTCGTTGATCTACGAAGCTGCCGGCGAAGACGCCAACATCATCTTCGGCGCTGTCATCGATCCCAGTATGGATGACCAGATGCGGGTGACGGTTATTGCGACCGGTTTCGGAGGCGAAGAACAACCGGCCCAGGAAGAGGAGAAAGTCTGCGAAAAGCCAGGCAAGCCGATCTCGATGTTTCCCGACCATACTTTCACTCCGCCCGAGCCGCGACGGCGCGTGATTCTACCGCAGGAGGCTGTGATGAGCAAGCCGGAACCGGAGATAGAAGAGGCGTTCAAGACCGAAGAGACCGGTGGTACCACCGGGCCGAACCGGATCCCGCTCTTCAGCGAGGATGATCGCACGATTCCGGCCTACATCAGGAGGTTGGACGAGAACAAGTAATATAAGTTTGCGCCGCCGCACCAACACGGACGGCGACATAAAAGCATAGAGCACAATCTGGCTCTATCGTTTGGTTCTACTGCTAACCGCCGGGTAAACTACCCTCCCGGCGGTTAAATTTTGCCCGGATTTCCCTTTTTCTATAAAAGTGCCGCCAGTCCACTAAGTATAGGTTTCATCCCATATGTTTGGCCGAACAGGTCCGTCAGCCTTACCGGCAGCGAAGCGTATCGTAATGATTGGCAGCCGCTTACGAGTACGTGTCGTCCGGCACAGGGTCTGCTTATTGGTTTGCGGGGTGAGGGAATTGCCGCTCTCTTCGAAAGGAGGCGACCAGTGGCTCTTAGCATTTATAATGATTCCAGTCGGCTGGCCATATCCAGCCTGATCAGCACTTCATACCTGAATATGCAGTCGTCGTTCATGCGGCTTTCATCCGGTCTGCGAATAAACTCGGCGGCCGACAGCCCCGCCCAGCTAATTATATCCGAGCAACTACGAGCACAGATTGGATCGCTGAACCAGGAGATCGACAACCTGTCGGCCATGGTCGGCAAGTATGAAACGGCGTCGTCCTATCTGAGCAGCCTCCGTTCTCGCCTGACCGATGCGCGCACGATGGCGCTGGCGGCGACCAACGAGGGGTTCAACGACGAGGCGGCGCAGGCGGCTTATAACACCGCCGCCGGTCTGACTGTGGAGAGCTACAACGGCATGCTCGAG
>DAOWIC010000269.1 GCA_030641085.1 Calditrichota bacterium | reverse complement strand
TCTCCGACAGGATCACATACTTCTCCATCAACACCTTGTCAGTGATATCCTCGATTGACATCATTAGACCGTGATTGCCGTTGGCAAGCTGCTCCAATGGTAGAATTTTTATCGACAACACTTTTTCCACGTAGCCGGTGTTGTGGAAATAGCGACCGTTGGAAAAATCATCGTCGGTGGCCAACGCCGTGTTGATCATGTACTGCCAGCGCGAGCGCTCCTTGTCGGGGAGCAGGTCGATAAAGGTCGATGGCTCTTCGCTACGGTCGATCAGGTGTACTTTCTCACGGTCAAAGTCGAATATCTCGAGGGCGGCCGGGTTGATCGTGGCGATCTTGCCGACGGAGTCGATCACTACCATGCCGGTCGGCGATTTTTCGATTATCGATTCGTTGTAGCGTTCCCAGCGCAGCAGCGACTGGTAAATGCGGGCGTTGTGGAGCGCGTTGGAAACCAACTGGGCGTAAAGCTCGAACAGGTAGAGATCGGACTTAAGGAACATCGTTGCCTGGTTGGAGTTGTCCAGGTAAATAACGCCGATCGTGCTGTCCTTCACGTTCAGCGGCACGCACATAATAGATCTCAGGTGGAGTTCAACCACCGATCGCTTGTTCGCATAACGTTCATCGGAAAGGGCGTCGGAGGTGTATATCGACCTGCCGGTGGAGACAACCTGCGCCGCTACGGAGGAAGATATACGAAGATCTTCATCCGGCACCTTGTCGTGATCGAGGTTGTAGGCCGACTTGATCTGTAGCCTGTCGTTTTCGTCCAGAAGCATTATCAGGCCGCGCTCGGCTTTCATCAACTCAACCGCTTTCGACATCACCATCTGCAGTATGTCATCGAGCACCAGCGAAGAATTCACCGCCAGCGATGTCTCGAGCAACGCTTTCAGGTCGCGTGCCGGCTCAACACCCTCCGGTGAATCGCCCTCGATACGGGGATTGGTTTCGGCAACCTCGTCGAGGGTTGCTTCCAGGTCGGCAAAAATATCTTTGGGCAGTGGTGGATTCATAACATCATCATCGGAAAGGGCGGTCTGCGTTCTGGCTGTGACCGCTGAAGGCTCTTTCGAATGTTTCATAGGTGTAATCTCTCTCATTTTTCTGTTGTCTACCTTATCGGCAAAAATGAGGCCGAGATTAACTTAACTTGTGTACTATTATTGACTAAGAGGTGTCCGCTACTGTCCGGACTCGATCTCTGACAGCGAGAAAGTACGTGATTGGAGAGAGAACTCCTCACGACCATAATCGGTGAGCTTTAGAAACTGCTCGAAGAGGTACCTCAGTGGCGAGGATTCGCCGTTGTCGTCCGGGTTGTCCGGTGCCAAGTTGAAGCTGGTCAAGGTGATAGCTACTATATCGATGGTCGTGAAATACCGTAATCGTTGGTCTAATTCGCTCATTTCGCCCAGCCGGGTTAGGATCGAATCAGCCAGAAACCGGTGAACCCCCGGCAGCGAGCCGAAGGTCCGCTCGGATTCGACGTCATCAAAAGAGCTGGTGATAAGATAACCTTCGGTGGCCAGACGGTAGCTTATTCTAAGGGCGCCGGTTGCGGTAGAGAGTTTACGGGAACCCCAAAAACGGCGGCGGGATTTCAGCGAGACCGTGATTTCCACAGCCAGATCAATACCCTGACGGAGCTGATCGACTGTTCGAGAGGCTAGCAGGGGGGCCAAGTCTACCAGTACCATAAGCTGGCCCTCGGATTCAAATAGATCGAAACCGAGTGAATCGGAGTCGGCGGCGGTGGCACCGCCCGGTTCAAGCCCCCAGACGAGGGCGATAAGCAACAGCCATCGCGTTATTGAAGGCATAATAAGCAGTCAGTTCGAGGTCGTTTAGAAGATGTGGTCGAGTCTGACATATATTTTCGGGTCATTGTCGAACGACCGATCCAGACGGCGCGACAGGCTTATCCGGAAATCATCCTCTATCTGTAAAGTAACCCCAATATCGTGCTTAATGTCAACACTGGAATCAAGTTTACTGTCGTTGGCGATCTGCGCTGCATTCCACAAAACCGATATAGCCAGGTCGGATTTTGGTATATCAACGCGGTATTCGGCGTTGGTCATCCAGAACCGGCTTCCCATGAATTCTTTGTGGGAGTAGCCCTGAAGCGTCCCCAGACCGCCGAGATAGAACCGCTTGTACATCGGCAGATAGCCGTCACTGCCGGCGTACATGCCGCGCAGGATCAGCATGACACTGCGATTGATCCGCTGGTACCGGCGCATAGCCACAGTGTAGCGGCGGTAATCAAAATCCGAATTGAGATCACTGTGCGACCACTCGAGGTCGGCGCTCAGGTGCCAGGCCGAGCGCTCGAACGGATGCCTGAGGTTGCGGGTGTCCCAGGCGACTTTTCCATACAGGCAGCCGTTGGTAGTCGTATCGGTTTCAATTATCCCATCGGCGCGAAAACTGCTGTCGACCGTGGCGAAGTTCTCGTCAAACAGCTTGTTGCCGCCGAACATTGACCAGAGGTGCCGACGGGCATCGAGCCATTTGGTTTCCTCGTTACGATACCGCGTTTCGAAGGTGAGGTTCTTCATCGGCCTGAATTTCAGCCAGACCGTACCCCCATCGGCCTCATAGTAATCCTTGAAATCTTCGGTGGCCAGCAGGGCAAAGGCCGTATTTTCGTCGTCATCCAAAAGCCAGTCATCCTCCGAGGCCAGGCGGCGATAGAAGGCGCCGCCGACCGTGAGCGACGGGTCGCGCCAGAGCGTCTGCTCCAGGCCCAATTCGAAGCGCGAGCGTTCAGAGTTGAGGGCATAGCCAACTTTGGCCCACAGGTGCGGGATAACCGAATCCGCGTCCTGGTACTCGATCTCATTGTACAAGCCGAGTCCGTCGACACGGTCATACTTAATTCTGCCATCAATCGAGATATCTTTGGTTCTCCGATAGAAGCGGTGACGTCGTCTCTGGCCTTTTTTATCGGTGCTGAACATCTCGCCATAGATGGAGGCGTCGCTGCCGGCGTCGATACGACCGGTGACAGTGGCAACATCACCGCGTACGACCGCGTCCGGAGCAACGTAAACACTGCCGAACAGCGAGATAACGTCATCGGTCACCTCGCCGTAAACATCAACATTGCCGGTGATCGAGAGAATCATTCCGCGGATGAAATCATCCTCGTCGATTTCCACCTTGTCGCCGAAGCTGATCAGATTGCCCCGGCGGAATTTCGACGTGCGGTTGGCCTCTGACTCACGAGTGAGGAAGGTTATCGTGAACCCGCCGTTGAATTCCATAATGCGGCTGTCGGTGATGCGATCGAATGGAAAATGCCGGCCCTCCATGAACAGACCGTCGGTATCGAAAACCACATTCCCATCGGCGAGCACCTGATCTCGCTGAAGCGTCAGTTTATCGCGATCATAACCTTTCAATCTGAGCGTTCCATCTATCTCGGCGCTGATAATTACCTCGTCCTTGTCCATAGATACAGTGAAATACTCGACCTGCAGTCGGGAGTATTTGTATTCCTTGTATTCGATTCCCCATGCCGGGGTAATGAAAAGCAGGAAAAAGAGAGCAGTTCCCAAAAGATTCTGGATGCGTGTCGTCATGGTTACCTCCGTGTTTCCCCGCTATAAAACAAACAGCGTGCCGACAAGTCAAGTTGTGATTTGTCAACAAATTACGGGTGTGTTGCGAGTATCTCCGTGTAACATTGACACGGCCATGCACAAAAACAGGGCGTCAATCTTTCAGACCCAATTCCTTGATTTTGCGCGAAAGGTTCGCCCGATCAACGCCGAGCATGCGGGCCGCCTCGGATATATTGCCACGGCACTGCGCGAGCGCCGACTGGATCAAATGTCTTTCAAACGCGGCTACTTTCTCCGCCAGCGAGCGGTCCGCGGCTGTGGCTCGGTCGGGAAGGGGGAGGTCAGGGAAGCGGTGTTCGAGATCCTCAACCGTGACCGTCCGGCCGTGGCACATGATCGTCCACCGCTCGACCATATTTTTCAATTGCC
>DAOWIC010000058.1 GCA_030641085.1 Calditrichota bacterium | reverse complement strand
GCGCCGAAAATGCGATCTTCTCGCCATCGGGCGACCACGCCGGTGAAAGGATATTATAAAAGTCGAACCGCTTGCGCTCAACGATATCGCCCTTTTTCATGTCATAGATGAAGATAGCATCCCGGCCGTCAGACTTGGCAACAAACGCCATCCTCTTGCCGTCGGGAGAGAACGAGATGCCGGAAACATACGAGTGCAGCGACTCCAGATCGCCGGAGCGATGGCCCTTTACCAGTCGCTTCACCGGCTTACCGTCGTGCGACGATATCAGCACAATCTCGGTATAGTCGGATTTATCGGTGAATATTGCCAGCTTGTCGCCATCGGGAGTATAAACCGGCCGTTCGTTGAAATAGGAGCCGTCCTTACGTGATTTTGTCAACTGCTTGCCGATCTCGCTTGGTTCCTTGCGCTCGGCGATTTCCGGCCAATAACGGCGTTTCATTTCCTTGGAAAAATCTTCCCACAGCTTCTCTTCCGTAATATCAAGCGTCTCCTCGAACACCCGGCGCATCGTGAGCAGAACTTTACCCCGACTGAGCATCTGGCCCAGCTTCTCCTCGCCGTAGGTTTCGGCAATATACTTCACCAGCGCCTGCCCCTCCTTGTAAGCGAGAAATCCCCCCAGATACTCGATCGGCGCGAGGTAGTTGTTGATCGTAGCGTCCCGGACATACATATCGGACATATAGTCCCAGCCGTGGCGCGACGAATACTCGGCGTATCCCTCGGCAAACCACAATGGCAACGCAAACAGGCGCTGCCTCGACAAAAGTGACGAGAGCATTCTGCCGTACAGCAGATCGTAAACCACGGCATGTGTCAGCTCATGATGCAGCACGTGGCGGAATTCTTCGTACGAACCGGCGAATGGTATCACTATTCGATTCTTGAACGCTTCGGTAAAGCCGCCGACTCCCTCCGATAGTATCGACTGAATAATGTTGGTCTGTTGAAAATCGTTATGTGAGTTGTAAACAAATACCGGGACTCGTCGCTGGATATTGTAGTTGAGTTCGTCGGATATCTCCACGTACGCCGATTCCAGCACAACGCCGGCGAACTTGGCCGTCGGGTAGGCACCTTCGTAGAAATGAATATCGAAATGTCGGGTCTGGATGTAACTCCAGTCGAAATCCTTGTATCGGACCTTGTTCTTGCCGAAATAAGTCTCCTGGGCGGTTGACGCCAGAGGCAGCGCCAGTAATATCAGCAAGGCTAATGATACAATCCTTCTCATCTATACACACTTCCTTCAGGGCAGTGGCGCCACGTATACTGCGCGCCGGTTTGATCTTGTATCTTCGATTTATTCCTACCCGGCGCCGGTGACAATGGTTCGGTCTCAGATTCAGCTTTGATGAGGCTCAATCGTTTACTCTCACAATATCGGCGCCAAGTGATGATAACTTCTCCTCTAATCTGTAATACCCTCGGTCGACGTGGTAGACACGGAGTACTTCGGACTTTCCCCTGGCAGCCAGGCAGGCGACCACAATTCCGGCCCCGGCCCTGATATCCGACGCCATCACCTCCGCCCCCTGGAGTTCCTTGACACCGTGGACAATGGCCTCGCCGCTGGAAACGGTTATGTCGGCTCCCAATCGACGCAACTCCATCGTATGGGAGAACCTATCTATAAAAACAGTCTCACGTATGTAAGATGTTCCCGCGGCGGTACAGGCTGCCCCCATCAGGCAGGCCTGCAGGTCGGTGGGAAATCCGGGATACGGAAATGTTGTCACCGACACCGGCTTCAATTTTTTATTGCCGCGGATAGTCAGGCCGTTCTTCGTCGTCGTAATTGAGCAGCCCATTTCCATCAGTTTGTGATTGACCATGGTCAACTCGTCCGGATCTATTCCGGTCAGTCGGACATTACCCCCGGTTACGGCGGCGGCAAACATGAAAGTGCCCGCCACCAGGCGATCTCCGGCCACGGTATAGTCGACATTCTTGAGCCGTTTGACAGGATGGACCACAATGGTCGGCGTTCCGGCGCCGTGGATTTTCGCCCCGGCTTTATTGAGGAAATTCGCGACATCGACAATTTCCGGATCGCAGGCGGCGTTGGCGATGACGGTTTTCTCTTTGGCGAAGACCGCCCCGAAGAGAACATTTTCGGTGCCCGTATGCGAGGGCCGGTCGAAATAGATCGAGCCGCCCTTGAGCGGTTTTGCCCGGGCGATAACATAGCCGCCCTTTTCGGAAATCTTCGCGCCCATCGCCTCAAACGCCTTGATATGGAAATCAACCGGGCGCGAACCGAGAACACATCCCCCCGGTAATGATACCCTCGCCTCTCCCAAACGGGAGAGAATCGGTCCCAGCACCAGAAACGACGCGCGCATCTGGCGCATCAATTCATAGGGAGCCGTATTTTTGTTAACACCACGCGCATCGACTGTCATCACGCACGCCTGTTCGTCGTACGTGACAGATGCGCCCAGATGGCTGATAACATCGATAACCGTACTAATATCTCTCAACGGCGGGACATTTCTGATTACCGTTTCACCTTTTTCGATCAGCAGAGAGCCGATTATAATCGGCAGAGCCGCGTTTTTGGATCCTTCCACCTTCACGCGACCCTTAAGCGGTTTGCCGCCACGGATAATAAATTTGTCCATTTCGTATCCTTAATTGCGCAATCGTAACGCGTTTTCCCTAAAGAAAACGCGCCTACTTATTAGACATCATTTTGCCTCAATTAGCTTAAGAAAAACCAAAAAAAAAAGGATTAAATCGATACATAGAGAGTAGGTAACGGTTGTTACAAATTCAACGATTCCTGGGTCGCCTCGAGCAATTCAAAACTGCTCCTGACCCGGTTGAAAAGGTCGATCGCTTCTTCGTGGTAGAAATCCGGGCTGGTCCACGGCAGCCGGACAAACCGCCCCCGGGCGTAAACCAGCGCGATTTCGGCAAAAACTCCGTCCTCGATATAGACGCCGTGGTTGGACTCCTTGTTCGACGCCATCACCAGATTGAAGGGTGTGAGAATCCCCGGATCGATATTGACCGTCCGGAAAAGATAATCATCGACGTGGTCGGCGAACTGACCCTCGAGTTTTCGGCAGATCGATTTCAGCACCGGCAAAGCGTCGCGCTCGACATCGCGCTCGAACGAAAAGAACCGCCGTTCGAGATTATCCCCCATCTCTTCCTTATAATTTTCCTGATTGGCCAGCGGAATTTCAACCGTCTCGCACTCGACCCGGCCGAACCGTTTTTCCAGCGCCGTCAGGGCGTCGGCGAGGGCATCCATCGAGGAATATATCAGCGATACAACCAGTTTTCCCGGAGGTGGTTTTTGTACTCGTGCCATAACGCAATAGAATCCCGTTTGCGCCTAAAATCAACAAAAACAAGCCGGCCGTGTATGAAAAGCCCCGGCCGGAGCAGTTTTGCCCGGACCGGGGGTTTGATTCATGCTTGACTGGTAGTCCCGATAATTATACGTCGCCCGAATCGAATTGCGAATCGAATTTTTTGAACCAGTCGAATCCGAATTCCTCCATCAGCCTCAGGTAATCCTCGTTCCCCTCGGGCATTTCATCGGCGACATAATGAAGCCCGAAATACCGCTGCACCTGATTGATATACCCCGCCTGTTTGATTGAGTCGATACAGCGGCGGGCAAACTCCTCACCGTGCACCCGACGACAGACGGTGGCGATCCGCTCAAGCCGTTCATCGGTGATTTCCATCCGGTTGCTCCGGTATTTGGCGCTAAACGCCGCTCGGAGTTCCTCGTCGGAAAGCTCGCGGTATTTCTCGTCATGGACAATTACCGGCACGCCCAGTTTGCGCTTCGGCTTGGGCCGCGCTTTCGGATAGCCCATTGTCAGCAGGACCACCGGAAAAACCCCTTTCGGCAGACCGCAAATATCCCGAAAAGCCTCCAACTGGTCAATGACTGTCCCGATATAGACTGACCCCAGCCCCATCGCGTCGGCGGCGGTGCAGATATTCTGGGCGGCGATGATCGTGTCCTGAAACGAGATCCAGAAATGCCGGAACGATTTGGTGGCCGAATAGGGCGCGTTCTCAAGCTCGGCCCAGCGACGGCTGCGCTGCCAGTCGATACAGAAGACCAGGTTGACCGGCGCCTCGCCGATGAACGCCTGCTCGCATAGGTCGCCCAGTTTGCGGCTGGTCGCCTTGTTTTCGATCTTGATAATCGAGTACGGCTGCAGGTTGCCGCCGGTGGGGGCGTGATCGCCCGCCTCGAGGATCGCCCGCAGTACTTCCGGCTCGATCTTCCGGTCATGAAAACTGCGGCAACTGGAGCGCTCGTGCAGCAGCCTTATAGTTTCGTTCGGGTATTTGCCGCCTCGTTCGCGGTCGGACCCATGACGGTCGCCGGCGCAGTTATTGGTCATAATGTTATCCTCAACGAATGAATGTTTCGTTTACGGCAACCGAGTAGGTCAGGACCCTCGTGGTCCTGACACGCTTTATCCTCATCCAAATGTTCGCGACAGACGTAGGCATTTGATTTATCAAATGCATGGCAAGGACATGATAAATCATGTCCCTACAAAACCGCCTTTCCGTTCGCGGCAGACGTCCTCGTCTGCCGTG
>DAOWIC010000359.1 GCA_030641085.1 Calditrichota bacterium | reverse complement strand
TCACCGGCAGCTTCCTGATTAATGATCAACGGCTTGTTTCGACCAAGGGCGTCGATCAACGCCGTGCGGAAATTCTCCGAAATATCCAGCAGCGGTTCGCTGCCGCCAAAAAAGGCAAACGATCCGCTCTTCATGCCGCATAGATTCACCGACTGGCTGCCGAGCAACCCGACCAGACTGCGGCAGAATGATTCGATCATGTCACCCTGAGCGAACGAGGCCGACGCAGTCATCATGCGGGCCGTCAGATCGGCGTGCCGAGCGGCAATGGTGTCTTTCTCCTTGCCGACCAGCGACAGTTCACGACCGAGCCGGGCCGATTTGATCTTCTCGGCCAACCATTCCGCCGCCGGCGCGAGAACCCGGATATCGGTCCGGCTGAAATTGTGCCCGACCTCTGACAGCAGGATAATCCCGCCTATCGGTTCGGTGCCGGAGATGAGCGGCAGGACCAGGCATGATTCAAAGCGTGATTCGCCCCCGGATCGGTCGCCGTGGCTCAGATCGAATTTCCCGGAGATGATCGGCTGGCCCTGTTCCACCGACTGGCTGACGATATTTCGCTCGAGCGGATAATGCTCCAAAAGGGCTGTTTCCTGCTTGGTCAGTCCCACCGCGGAGGTAAGCACAAACTGCCGGTTGCGCCGATTGATCAAAAAAACCGCTCCCGAGGTTTCGGACAGACTGCTGACAATCTCTTTCAGGGCGATCTCCAATAGTTCCATCAACTGGTATGGCTCGCGGGCGTCGCGTTGGAGATTGCCCAAGATCGAAAGCCGTTCATCGCGCGCAGCCAGCTCCTCTTTGCGGATCTGCCAGAAATCAGCGTAGAAGGCCAGCCCAATGACAATGAATAAAGCCCCGCCGACAAAAAGGACCAGTTGGACAATATCCAGCACCGGATAGACGCCTTCAAGGAACCAATCAGCGTACTGAGGTAGATCGCTCACTGCCTGCCAAAGGGAAACCGTAGCCAGCATGAGACCGCCAAAGAGGAAGAAATAGCGGCCGGGGACGCCCTCATCGGCGAAGAACTTCAGACGGTAACTCAAAAAGAGCACGGCGATCAGGACGATGACAGGGATTACGAAACCCAGAGCCAGTTCCATAGCTAGCCGGCCTCCACGATATCGCCGTGCAGCGTAAAGCTGTCGGCAGATTTTATCCTGACCGGCAGAACCTCGCCGGTGCAGTCACGGTCGGTTTCAAACAGAACCGTCTTGTTCCCTTCGGTGCGTCCGCGGTAAAACTCATTGCTCCGGCGCGACTCGCCCTCGACTATCGTATGGCAGACGCGCTCCACCTCACGCTGGTTGCGCTTGAGCGATATTTCCTGCTGGAGAGCGATCAGCCGGTTCAGCCGGTCGATCTTCTCCTTCTCCGGCACGTCGTCATCAAATGACGCCGCCTTTGTGCCCGGCCGCTCGGAATAACGAAACATGAAGGCGCTGTCGAACTGAATCTCACGCACCGCGTTCAATGTCTGCCGGTACTCCTCATCAGTCTCCGACGGGAAACCGACAATCAGGTCGGTAGTGAGAGCGACATAATCAAGCTTCTTGCGGATGTACGCAACCGTATCAAGATAGTGTTCGATACTGTAGACCCGGCCCATGCGGCGCAATATACGATCGGACCCGGCCTGCATCGGCAGGTGCAGATGGCGCATCAACTTCGGCTCGTCGGCCATAACGTCGACCAGCTTGTGCGACAGGTCTTTCGGATGAGAGGTCATAAAGCGTATCCGCTCGATGGCCGTTTCATGGGCCACCCGAGCCAGCAGATCGGAAAAGTCGGTCTTTTCGTACAGGTAGCTGTTGACGTTCTGTCCCAACAGGGTGATCTCGACCACGCCCTCGTCGACCATCTTTTTCACGCCGTCAACGATATAGTCAACCGAATGCGAGCGCTCTCGCCCGCGCACGTAGGGCACGATGCAGTAGGTGCAGTAATTATCACAGCCCCGGGAGATCGTGATGAATCCGGAATGCGGTGTTTCTTTGACCGGCGTGATCAAATCCATATTTTCGTGACCGAAGGCGGTCATCACCGAATCGGTCCCTTCGATTCCCTCGACAACATCCGGCAATTCAAAGACGCGATCGGTGCCGAGGATATAATCGACATGCGGGGCCTGCTCGCGAAGCTCGGCGCCCAACCTCTGGGCCATGCAGCCCACCACGGCGATTTTCATATGCGGTTTAGTTCGCTTGAGGCCGGAGATCTCCCCCAGTCGGCCGAGAACCCGCTGCTCCGCCCTCTCACGCACCGAGCAGGTGTTGAAAATGAGAAGGTCGGCCTCTGCCTCGGAGGGAACCCGTCGATAGCCTCTCGTGGTAAGCGTCGCGGCCAGAGTGGAAGTATCAGCCAGATTCATCTGGCAACCGAAAGTGGTTATATGAAAGGTCTCGATCTTATTATTACTGGCCATATCGGTACTCGGTTGGCAGGTACATTTAATATCAGCGCCCGGATATAAAATGATACGATCATAGCCTGTAAAAGCAATTAAAAACTTGGATTTGGCGCTCCGGGCGGGCGAATGCCGCCCGGATTGGAGGTCATGCCCGAACGCCTACTCGACGCAGCCGAGAACCGGCGCCGGGCCTTCCTGGAACTGGTACTTGACGAAGTAGACCAGATCGGCGATGTCGTTCTGGCAGGAGCCATCAACATCGGCCAGGTTTAGATTTGCCGGGGCCGTGCCTTC
>DAOWIC010000147.1 GCA_030641085.1 Calditrichota bacterium | reverse complement strand
CGTTTATGGCGGGCACACTGAAAAAGTTCAACGTCAAGCTGGATATTCAGGCCACGCCGTTTCAGAAGAAAGTGCTGGCCCGGGTCGCCGAAATTCCGTACGGCAAGACAATGACCTACGGCGATGTCGCGGCGGCGGTGGGCAACCCGCGCGCATCGCGGGCGGTCGGCACCGCCAACGCGCGCAATAACCTGCCGCTGATAATCCCCTGCCACCGGGTCGTTGCCTTAAACGGTATCGGCGGCTACGGTGGCTCCGAAGAATTGAAACGCAAGCTGCTTCAGATGGAAGGAGCGATCTGATAAAGACAGGACGGATCTGCCCGGAGTCGAACCTGCGCCTTTCGGGCGGTATCGTGCATTACTATTAATGGAGGAACATCAATGGATCCACGTATCGAAAAACTGGCCAAGGTTCTGATTCATTACTCGTTGAAACTAAAAAAGGGACAACTGCTGAAGATACAGGGCGAAGCGGTCGCTATGCCGTTGATCAAGGCGGCCTATGCCGAGGCGGTCAAGGTCGGCGCCCATCCGTATGTCCAGTTAAGAGTCCCGGACAATGAAGAGACATTCCTCAAGCACGCCACCGACGCGCAGATGAGATTTATCTCGCCGATCACGCGCCTGGAAGTGAACAAGATCGATGCTCTCCTCGCGATTTGGGGCAGCGAGAATACGCGCTATCTGTCCGGAATCGACTCCCGCCGGCAGGCGCTGGTACGCAAGTACAGCCGCCCGCTCATCGACAAATTGTTCAAACGTATCGCCGACAAATCCCTGACATGGGTCGGCACGCAGTTTCCGACCCTGGCCGATGCCCAGGAGGCGGAGATGTCGCTGGCCGATTACGAGGACTTTGTTTACGGGGCGGGCCATGTCAATGTGGCCGATCCGGTCAAGCACTGGAAGAAGGTCGCCAAAGAACAGGCCCGACTTATCAAAATACTCAACCGGGTCAAGACTATTCACGTTCAGTCGCCCGACACCGACCTGAAGCTCAAGGTCAAAGGACGTAAGTGGATCAATTGCGCCGGTACGGAAAATTTCCCGGACGGCGAGATTTTCACCAGCCCGATCGAAGATTCGGCCGAGGGATATGTCAGGTACAGCTATCCGGCGGTTTACATGGGACGCGAGGTTGAGGATGTCCGGCTCGAGTTCAGGAAGGGTAAGGTGGTCAAGGAGACGGCGGCGAAAAACCAGCAGTACCTGACCAACATGCTCAACATAGATAAGGGCGCGCGCTTCCTCGGTGAATTTGCCATTGGCACTAACTACGAGATCAAGCGCTTTTCAAAAAACATCCTGTTCGATGAAAAGATCGGCGGTACCTGCCATCTGGCGGTGGGAGCATCCATCCCCGAGGCAGGCGGCAAAAACAAAAGCTCGCTGCATTGGGACATGGTGTGCAATCTGAAAAAGAAGGCCGAGATCAAGGCTGACGGTAAAGTTATTTATCGCAACGGCAAGTTTGTGATCTAAAAACAGAGCATCACAGCCAACAAAAGGCCGATGCTCGCAAAAGCATCGGCCTTTTTGTGGTTTAATATCTTTCAGCGTTTGTTACTGGGGTGGGGGACCTCCAAAAAACTGGTACTGGACCATATAAACAACATCGCTCACGTCAAGCCGCGAATCGGCGTTGAGGTCCATCGACGGTTGGGTGATCGGTGGCGGACCGCCGTTGAAGGAATAATTGACCATGTGGACCAGGTCGGCAACGTCAACCTGATGCGTGTAATCGACATCGCCGCGCGTAACCGTTATTGTCTTTATCGTGCCGGAGACAACTTTCGGGGCGTATGTCACATAGGCGGACTCAAAACTGATCGGCGATGGCGAACTGGCGGTGTCGATGATGGATGCTGTGCCGCCGGCATCCCATTCGTCAAAACTGAAATACAGCTTCATAATCTCGCCCGAACCCGGCGGCAGCAGGGGAGAGCAGCCACCAATGTCGGCCCGCAGGCGATAAGTGTAGGATTGGGTCCAGTACGGATCGGCCGCAATCTTTTTTATCTCTTCGAAATATGCGGTGCGTTCTCCGAGTGTCGCCGAATCTGCCTTGAAACCGGTGATATCCTCGGTTCTGAATGGAATCAATATCTCGTCCAGTGGCTGGGTGTTGATTAAATGTACGGACATCACCGACGACTGACCGGCGAATCCGGAGTCACTCACGAATGTGAGTGTGTCGCCGACCGCCAACACACAGGCCGGCTTCAGATCAGTCAATTCCCCGAAGCTGGTTTCGACCGTCATGGAGACATCATACACGCCCGGCTCGGTGTATTCATGCGTCGGGCTTTGTTCCATAGATGTAGCGCCGTCACCGAAAGACCAGTGCCACGAATCGGTCGGAAGGGTTGAACTGCCGGCGAACTGAACCGTAAACGGCGGCTCGGCCATTTGAATGTCGCTCGTAATGTTCGGCCCCCAGGTGATGGCGGCATCGACGTCGATTATGCCGCAGCCGTAAGTGTTGTTCGGATCGTCGGCGTTGTCGGCAGTTTCCATAAATGCCTGACGGATCTGCAGCGGCGTAAATCCCGGTCGGGCTTGGACCATAAGGCAGGCTGCCCCGGCTACCAGTGGCGTGGAGAACGATGTGCCGTTGCCGGAATAGTCGCTCTGGTCGGAAGTAATGAGCGCCATGCGGGTGCTG
>DAOWIC010000278.1 GCA_030641085.1 Calditrichota bacterium | reverse complement strand
TTTTCCTGCTGGGTCAGGCGCTCCATTGCCACCACCAGATAAGCTCTGAGTTCTTTGCGCTCGATTTCACCGAGCACACTCAGAGTATCGCGATCGATAACGGTTTCGATTCGGGGCACCTGGCGATTGTCATCTTCACGATAGATGACCTCATCAAGCGACAACATGTGCGTGCCGCTCACATCGTCCAAGGCCAGGTGCAATTCCGTCATCGATAAGTTCATATGTTTAGCAAGCTCCCGATTTTCCGGCAACCGTCCGAGAACATTCTCCAGTTCAAGGGCAGCCCGTTCAATCTCCCGCGACTTGGCTCGCGTGGACCGGGGAACCCAGTCCAGGGCGCGCAACTCGTCGAGAATCGCACCGCGAATACGCGGCACGGCATAAGTCTCGAACTTGACACCGCGGTCCGGATCGAAATTTCTAAACGCCTCAATGAGACCGATGACGCCGGTGCTTATCAGATCGGACAACTCGACCGACCGGGGAAAGCCCATCGCCATACGCGTCGCCACATTGCGAACCAGCGGAACATATTTGTCCAGCAGTTTCTGCCTTATCTCGGGCGTTTTGTACTTGCGATACCGAGACCAGTCTCGTTCGCTTACGTCCCACTTGCGCGTCCGTTTTGCTTTGACAGTGGAAGGGGTGCTGTCTTCGACGGAAGCAGCAGTCTTACTTCCACGTTTCTTAGCTTCGACCTTCAATGTGCTAACCATTTGAGTGCTATTCCTTTATATCGGCCTTAGCGGCGTTTTCGTTATACTCTATTTCGGGTGCCGACGGGGTGGCAGGAGCAGCCGAATACGGCTCGCCCATGAGTTGCCGACCGAGACGGCTAATGGATTCGACTACAACAGATTCCGGCTCCAGAGCGGCCACCGGAAGCTGTGAGGCAAGGCCCTTTCCGATGATTTCCGCTTCGGGCAGGCAGCCCATGTAGCCCGGCACTGAGCCGAAAAAGCGGTCGGAAAGGGCGGTGAACTTATTAAGGATATATTCCGCATCAGACTCAGCCTCAACCCTGTTGACAAGCAGGCGGCAGTCGATAGCTTGATCGGCAACCTTAAGATGTTTGAATAGTCCGTAACAGTCGGATATCGAAGTCAGCTCGGGCACCAGAACCAGCAGGCTGATGTCCGAAGCATGCGCTATGAGAGTAGCGGCGTCGGATACACCTGAGGCATGGTCGATCAGAACGATATCATAACGCGGTGGTGTCTCGCGCAGGGATGCTATCCGCTGCGCCAGCAGGGATATATTCTCCTGAACCCGTCCGGTACTGTTGAAACCGCTGGGCAGGATGTCGAATCGTTCGGAGACGGTCGTGACCGATTCTGCCAGAGTGAGGCTGCCGCTGAGAAATTCGTCCAGACCATATTCGCCGGCGGTGTTGGCCAGGATATGGATATTGCCGAACTGGAAGTCAGCGTCAACTAGTAATACCCGGTTGCCGTCGGCGGCCAGGCGTTCGGCCAGGTTGAAAGCGATGACCGATTTACCCACGCCACCCTTGCCGGAGAGAACGGACACGACTTTGGTGTAATCCGTCTGGCGGCCCTGATGCTGTTTCAAGATCAGCCTATTCACCGGCCACCTCGACATTAAGCAGACTGCGAGCCATCATATCCGGATCGGGTGTTTTCAGCACACCGGTGCCACCCGGCCGGTCCGTCACAAAAGCCAGCTTCACCCCCAGCGCCCTGATCGCCGCCACGGCAGAGCCATAACTTTCGGTAAGGTCCTGCATGGTCACGACGATATGGGTCGGGTCGAGCTTTTTGACATATGCGCTCAGCGCGGTTGTATCGGTCGACCGCACCAGCGCGGAGAATACCGCCAGGCGATGAGTCGGCTTGACGGCGTTGATTTTCTCGGACAGTCGGTCCAGTTCCTCGTTGTTGCAGGGCATCGCCGGTGAATCGATCAGAGTGACAGCGTCACGCCATTTCATGGCGGATTCTGACGCCTTATCCGGCTCGACCACATCAACACCGAGAATGTCGGCGTAGCTGTGAATCTCGTCGAGCGCGCCCAGCTTGATATCGTCGAGCGTGATGAGGCAGACTTTTCTTTTCTGCTTGACTACCAGTCCCGTGGCCAGCTTACCCATGACCGATGATTTGCCGCTACCGGCCGGGCCAACAAAGACCACCCGGTCGCCCCGTTCAAGGGTCAGGTCCGGAATAGTGTGCTCGCCGAGCCAGGCGACCATCTTCTCGCGCGCCAGCGCAGTCAGATCGTCCAACGCACCGGCGTTCTCGTCCATGTCGTTCAGAAACTCGTCAATGAATTCGGCGGGCAGATCGGCATCAATTAAGAGGCGCCGGATCGCTTCCAGCGGATCCGCTTTGATCTCGGCGGTCCAGTCGCCACCAAGGGTGAGCAATCTATCCAGCTTGTTGTCGATTTCGAGCAGTCGTTCCTGCCACAGAGGCGTCGGTTCCTGGCGGCGTTCGGTACGATCACTCGGCGGAATTTTCACACTCTGCTTCCGAGGCGCCGGTGTCGGTTCTGACCTGAGAGGTACTCCGGAACTGAGAGACTTCGACGACTGATCCACCGTTGGCTTTTCCAGGCAGGCGGTAACCTCGAATATGGTCTGACTGCTTTCGTCCGACACCTGCCGAGTTTTTAGTACAATCGCCTCGCCGCCCATCTCTGCTTTGACTCTCTTGAGCGCGGCCGCCGATGATTCGGCTGTAAAGGTCTTAATTATCATTGTTCAACCTCACCATTCCTGTAGAGACCAGTTCCACAGTGGGCATGATCTCGTTGTAAGAGACCACCACCAGTTGCGGGATGGTCACCTCGACCAGTCTCCTCAGGGCCAGTCTTATATTGGGCGAGCAGATGCAGATCGGGATGAATCCCGCCGCCTGCATTGTCTCTGCTTGTTTGTTCATTTGTGTCAGAAGGGTTTCGGTCAGGGCCGGATCCATCACCAGCATCAAACCCTGCTTGGTGTTCTGAACCGAATCGGACAACCGCTGCTCAACCGCCGGGTCGATCGTGAAGACATTCACTTTGCCCTTCTTGTCGCGGTACAGCTCGGTTATCTGTCGTTTGAGTGACATGCGCACATACTCGGCGAGAACGTCGGTGTCTTTGGTGGCCCCGATATAATCTGATGTCGTTTCCAGAATTGTCGCCAAGTCGCGCACCGGCACTCTTTCGCTGAGCAGCGATGTCAGGACCTTCTGCAGCGTGGCCAGCGACACGGCTTCCGGGATGACCGAATCAACCAGGGCCGGGTAATCTTCCTTGAGGGTTTCGACCAGATGCTGAACATCCTGCCTTGACAAGAGTTCTGGGGAGGCGCCGCGCACAACCTCGGTGAGGTGAGTCGCCAGAACCGCGCCCGGTTCGACCACGGTGAAGCCCTTGGCCTCGGCAATCTCGCGAAGATTGGGAATCATCCAGGTCGCCTTCAGGCCGAACGCCGGATCCTTGGTATCAAAGCCGTCGATACGGTCTTTGACATAGCCGGGATTGATCGCCATCAGGTGGTCGGTCATCAGTTCGAACTTGGCGACTCTGATCCCCTTGATCATAATTTGGTATTCGTTGGGACGAAGCTGGATATTGTCGCGGATACGTACCGGCGGGATGACAATACCGAGTTCGGTCGCCAATTGTTTGCGAATGGTGCTAATGCGCTTGAGTAGATCACCGCCCTGCTTTTCATCGACCAGCGGAATCAAGCCATAGCCGATCTCGAGACCGAGCGCGTCGATCTTCAGCAGGTCTTCGGTACGTTCTTCCACAACCGGCTTTTCGGCCGCCTTCCGGCGCTTCTCTTTTTCCGCGGTCAGTGCTTTTTTCTTAGTGGCTGCCCTGGTCAGATAACCAACGCCGCCCAGTGCCGAGCCGAGCGCCATGAAAGTCATCGTGGGCATCCCCGGCATCATGCCGAACAGACAGAGGACGCCGGCGGCGACCATGATCGCTCGCGGCTGTCGTGAAAGCTGTTTGCTCAAATCGACACCCATCGGCGAAGTCGAGGCGGCGCGAGTGACGATTATACCGGAGGCGGTCGAAACCAGCAGTGCCGGAATCTGCGTCACCAGGCCGTCACCGATCGACAGCAGCGAATAAGTCTTCATAGCGTTGGCAAGGCTCATGCCGTTCTGGGCGATGCCGATGATAAAGCCGCCGATGATGTTGATCAGGGTGATCAGGATGCCGGCCACGGCGTCACCGCGGACATACTTCGAGGCACCGTCCATCGCCCCGTAGAAATCGGCCTCATGGCTGATTTCGGCGCGACGCTCGCGGGCGGCATCATCACTGATAATGCCGGCGTTCAGGTCGGCATCGATGGCCATCTGTTTGCCCGGCATGGCGTCGAGCGTGAAGCGCGCCGCCACCTCGGAGATGCGTCCGGCACCCTTGGTGATTACGACAAACTGGATGATTACCAGGATGACAAAGACAATGAAGCCGACGACGTAGTTACCCTGAACGACGAAGTTGCCGAAGGAGTTGATCACCTC
>DAOWIC010000225.1 GCA_030641085.1 Calditrichota bacterium | reverse complement strand
TTCCGCTTCAAACGCCACCAGGCGATCCCGGGCTAAGCTCAGCAGTCCCCAGGCACTGTTGTCTTCGTGGTGGCCGATCCAGATGCGGAAATTGTGGTTGATCCATGACCCGGCGTGTAGTCTGGGCAACTCTCTCGGGGCGACATTCTCGGCTGCTTCGGTCATGGAAACGGTCTCAATCAGCGCATCGCTTTCCAGACGCTCATAGAGCAGGGTGAGAAACTCGCGGCCATCGTCGGGAAAATACTCCCAGGCGTTTTCGCCGTCGAGAATCACGGTTATCACCGAGGTATCGAGATACGGCAGCAGCACCGATCGGATATGCCGGATCGAAGTGATAAAATCACTGACCGCTTTGTCGGCGTCCCAGCCGGAATAGACAAACCCGACCCGATCGGAAAGGGCGTGATCGCGAAAGAGTATTTTCAGGCCGGAGCCGAATTGATAGACCGCGTGCAGCGGGTTGCGCCGCCGGTCCAGTCCGGATTTCAACAGCGAGTGATACAGGATATCTTCGTCGGTGGCGATCCATTTAATGCCGGCCTCGGCAATCTGACCGACGACCTCCTCCGACACGGAACCTTCCGAGGGCCACATGCCCACCATCGCTCGACCGAACAACTCCTCGAATTTGTCGAGCGACATCTGTATTTGCTTTCGCGAATCTTCCGGATGCACAAATCGTGTCTGCGGCAGGGTGGCCGAGGGCATCGACTCACGGGCGATTTCAGTGTCACACAACAGCGGCAGGATCGGGTGGTAGTACGGCGTAAAGGACAGGTCTATTCGATCCTGTTGGAACAGATCACGATAGGTGGGGATAATTCGCCCCATCAGTTCGAGTTGCCAGTCAAGCAGGCGGTGCTTGTCCTCTTCGGTATAGTGGCGACCTTTGTCAATCAGCGAACGCGGAACGTCTTCGCCCCTGAAGAGCGGGTCCACCCAGGTCAGATTGGACCATACCTGTAGATCGCGCAGTTCCTCTGAGGTGAACAGGGCCGGTAAAATGGAACGGCCGCCGCCGCCCCGTGATTTGCGATAGAGTTCCTTGTACCGGGTATAGGGCGCGATCATGTTGGTCGGATTGGCCGAAAAGAAACTGGTCAGGATTTCCATGCGCTGGGCGTCGTTGAGTTCATCCGCTCGCAGACGCGAAAGCTCCAAATGGCGGTCGGTGGCGCCGTGGAGATAGAGCTCGATCTGGTCCAGCAGCGCCGGCACCAGGTTGAAAGTGACTTTAATATTGTCCCGCTCGGCCGCCATCAGGGCCATATCGAGGTAGTCTTTAACAGCATGAAGCCTGACCCACGGCAAGACCATGCGATTAGAGTCAGGCTCTTGATAATTCGGCTGGTGCATGTGCCACAAAATGGCGAGCTTGATAGGCTTTGCCGTTAACATGGCTACCTGCCCCTGTCGTTATATTGCAGCTTAGCCGCTGCTTTTTTCGGAAAACAGGCGGATTGCGCGCGCCTCAAGGGTGGAACCTCCGAACTTTTCCTTGATTATGTCCAGATGGCTCCGGGCTTTTTCGATATCGCCCGTCTCGATGTAGTTGCGCATAGCCCCGGCGTGATAGTCTCCGCAAAGAGGGCCGGTCGGATATTCATCACAAGCGGCACCGAACTTCAGCGCGGCGTTCAGGTAGTCACCCTGGTTTTCATAGGAAGCGGCGATGCCGGCCAGAGCGGCCGACCGAGTCAGCATGCTTGTCTTGAATTTCGAGACATACATCTCATAATAGCGGATCGCCTCGGGGTAATTCTTCGAATCGTAGTTGATTTTGCCCAGCAGGTATGTCGCCTGATCCGCGACTTCATCGTCGGAGTAGTCCTCCAGCAACTGGTTGAAGCTCATGATGGCTACCTGGGTATTGCCATTGCGGTAATCGGCCAGCGCCTGGGCGTACTGGGCCGCCGCATCAACTCGGCTCTGCTCTTTGGCGTCGAAATAGTACGAGCTCGCGACAACGACCAGGATGAGGATCACGACACCGATGACGTAGAACTGCCAGTTCTCGAGGAACTGCTGTTTCGAGGTGAGCATAAAGGCGGTGAATTTATCTTCTTTCATCTGCCTTTTTGTGAGCTTGACCTTAGGCTGCATTACATACTCCAAATACTAAATTCTCTTTCAACGATTATCGGTATCGAAACGCAACTCTGAACTTTTTATCTGCGTCTCGATACCGACAAACTCGCAACTATAATCTGTTACGTTCCTACCCTTAGAATACACCCGTAAAGGAGATATTCAGGTGATTATCCTTGTTTTCGTACTCGGTGTATATCTGGCCGATCTCCAGCCGTTCCTGATCCAGCATGGAATGAGTGTAGGCGATATCGAACCTGATCTGTTCCCAGTGGATACCGGTACCGACAGAGAAATTCCTCTGAGCGGTTGTTTCGGTTGCCAGATCGACCGCTACATTCTCGGCCGGCATCGGCACATATCCAAACCCGGCTCTGAGCGGAACCTCGCCTACCGAGGTGGCCCAGAGGTACTCAGTACCGATCCGGAAAGCGAAGACGTTGTTCCACTCCGGATCGACCTCCAAGAATGATTCGATATTGGTGCCGCCCGGGTTGATCAGAATCGACTCGCGTATTTTGATATCGGTGCTGGAGAAGCCGCGATATTCACCGTCGATTGAAATTAGCCAGTTCGGCTTGAGATTAAAAGCCACACCGAGACCGACCATCATCGGCAAGTCATACTTGACCAACTTGTTGCCGATGTAGGTAGTGTCAGTACCGTCATCAATAATCAGGCCGTTGAGCTTGGTAATGACATACATCGATGAATCGATCTTGTCGCTAAGTGAGAACGGAGTCCTGACAACAAGACCGGCTTTGAAATTCTCGCCGGAGTATTTCAGGCCAATAGTCGCGTTAAAACCGGAAAACTTGGTGGAATCGATGATGGTGATGCCTTCTTCACCAAGACCTCTCTGGTCGTAAGTGTACCGGATATCATGAACGCGACTGCTCTGCTCGATCTGACCCACGGCCGTACCCGTATAGACATTCAACGATATGCCGGCCGATATATTGTTGTAAACGCGCGTGGCGAGGGCAAAATTGAGAGAGTTAAGTCCGCCATCAAGACGGTAGGTACCGTCCTGTTCAATCAGCAGGTCCTCCGCCTCGATCTCTCCGACGGAGTTCATGAAATAGAATGTCTCGTAACCGGCCCAGGACCAGTCGAGCGACTGCATCGCATCGAAATTGCGCGTGTAATTAAACGATCCCACGAAGGCATGACCCTTAATTCGAATCGGCGCCAGAAAGTTCAGCGACCCGACGGTATTCTGTGTCCCGGAATGATCCTGCACAATCGGATCAGTCAGAAGTGAACCGGCGAAATCCGAGCTTGTCTGACCGCGCGGCGCGAGTGAGGCCCAGCTTACGCCGATAATCGGTTTTTCATGCGCATAGATTCCGGCCGGATTCCAACTACCGCCGGTGACATCATCACTGAGAGCCAGGAAAGCCTTACCCATACCTTCCGCACGTGCCCCGCCCCCGCACATGTCAAAAGAGAATTCTTTGTAGGCGATTTGTCCACATGCTGTTGTGGCGAGAACCAGAAGCAGAACCGTTGTCTTCAGCAAAGACCGTTTCATCCCTAATAACTCCTTATGCAAAAGCTCAGTACTTATCGTTCTATAGACGCACTTGTTGCCTAAAATAATTAAAGATTATAGCGTATCCGGGGGCGGATGTCAAACGATTTCAGGAAATATCTTGCGGCGTATCTCCATTATTTCAAATGAGTTGCATCGGCCGCTCACCTTGTCGGATGTGATCCGACCGGCACGGCCGGGCAGAGCCTCCCACCGGCCTGTCGGTGGGGCCACTGGACACGATTGCAGCCTGCCTGACAGGTGAACGCCATGCTTTGCGGCGCCTGAAGACGTCGCCACTGGCCTGTCACCCAATAGCTTACAGCGGTAGATTAGCGAGACTTCGGCCGGCACGATTGATGATAGAGATAAGTCGGGGCGCGTATCCGGAAGCAGCCTTAATGGGAGGACCGCGGGTCAGGGTCGGGACCATAGGGAAGTCCCGATCCCTGATATCCGACGCCGATACGATGAGGGGCGTTCGGGTTCTGCTTTACTTTTAGAGACATCCCTCGGGGGCGTCTCCCCCATTGAATGACCAGCCGATCCAGAAGACGATATCGGCTACATCCACCTGATCGCTGTTATCCATGTCGCATTCCGGGAAGAATCCTTCCGGGTACTCGCACACAGGCGAAACCGGGTTGCCGTCAAACGACCAACCCACCCAGGCGACTACGTCGGAGACATCCACCCGGCCGTCATGATTGAAATCCCCCTTATTGGCGCAGCAGCAGGCGTCACCGAAACTGTCACCGTCACTGTCGATTTGATCCGGGTTGTAATGGTAGGGGCAGTTATCGCACAGGTCCCCCACTCCGTCAGAATCAGTGTCTAACTGATCCGGATTAGTTACCGCGTCGCAATTGTCGCAGACATCGCCGAAGCTATCACCGTCGGAGTTGATCTGGTCCTCGTTGGTTTCGTCCGGACAGTTGTCACAGGCGTC
>DAOWIC010000218.1 GCA_030641085.1 Calditrichota bacterium | reverse complement strand
TATCTGGAAGAAAGCAAGAAGCTGGCCGGACTGGTGCTGCTGCTCGATTCGCGACGCGATCCAACCGAAGAGGACTTGCAGCTCGTATCGTGGATGGCCGAACGGCAGGTGCCCGCTTTGATCATTGTCACCAAAGCCGACAAGCTGACCCGGGACAAGGTGAACCGCAAAGTCAAACAGGTCGAACAGAACTTCGGACTGGCCACGATTCCGTTTTCCGCCGTCAGTGGTGTGGGCAAGAGAGAACTGCTGGCCGCCATCGAAGAACTTATAGAAAAAAACATAACCTCTAAACGATAGAAGAATAATGGGTAAGAACAGAGTAGTTATCGGTTGTCAATGGGGAGATGAAGGGAAAGGCAAGATCGTTGATCTGCTGGCGGCCGACGCCGACATCATCGCCCGCTTCCAGGGAGGCGCCAACGCCGGGCACACAATCGTCGTGGATGACACCAAGTATATCCTGCACCTGATCCCCTCCGGTATCATCCACCCGGGCAAAACATGTGTCATCGGCAATGGCGTGGTACTCGACCCGTTCGGATTCAAGGAAGAGCTTGATTTCGTTACCGGGAAAGGTATCGACTACACCGGCCGCGTTTTCGTGTCGCCGGCGGCCAACCTGGTTCTGCCGTATCACAAACTGATCGACGCCACCGAGGAAAAAAGCCGCGGCACAAGCAATATCGGCACCACTCTGCGCGGTATCGGCCCGGCTTATGTCGACAAAGTCGCCCGCCTGGGTATCCGGGTGGCCGATCTATTCGCCCCGGAGCGCCTGAAAAAACGCCTCGATCACAATCGGGTGATGAAGCAGAAATATCTCAGTGGCTCTACCGACGAGCGCGCCGACCTTGACCGCACCTACAATGAGTTGCTGGCCCTGACCGATCTTTTCCGGCCGCTCATGGCCGATGTCTCCCTGATGCTGCACGAGGCAAAGCGCGAGGACAAGGTGATCCTGTACGAAGGCGCCCAGGGCAGTATGCTCGATGTTGATCTGGGCACGTATCCGTTCGCGACCTCGTCCAACACCACCACCGGCGGCGCCCTGACCGGCCTCGGTATCGGCCCGAAGATGATAGATGAAGTGGTAGGGATAGTCAAGGCGTACACGACGCGAGTCGGGACCGGACCGTTCCCGACCGAGCTGATCGACGAAACAGGCGAACTGCTCCGCCGTGAAGGCGATGAGTTCGGCGCCACCACCGGCCGCCCGCGTCGTTGCGGATGGCTCGATCTGGTCGCGTTGCGCCACACGGTACGAGTCAACGGGGTAGATTCGATCGCCGTGACCAAGCTCGATGTACTTGACACGCTGCCGGAGATCAAAGTGTGCACCGCCTACGAACTCAACGGTGAGCGCCTCGATCAGGTCCCGCTTGATATGGCCGAGTTGAGCCATGTCAAGCCGATCTACCAAACCGTGCCCGGCTGGCAAACCGACTGCACCGGTATCGACCGTTTTGACGCCCTGCCGGAAAACACGCGCGATTACCTGAATTTTGTCGCCGACGATCTCGGGGTAAAAATTCTGGTCGTGTCTACCGGAGCCAAACGTAAAGAAACAATAATGGTGTAACCTGATGACGCATTTGGAGAGAGAATGAAGAACCTGATTCTGTTGCTGGCGGGCTGTATCCTGATTCTTGGCGCGGCCTGCAGCTCCGGCTCCGCCGATGAAGAAACACAAGCCGACACGGCCAAAGCTAAAGTGGAAGCCGATTCTACTACAGGAGTACCTGACATGATCAGCACCGAATCCGGTCTGAAATACACCGATCTCGTGGTCGGTACCGGCGTTGAGGCGGTCGATGGCATGAAAGTCGAATGCCACTATACGCTCTGGTTTGCCGACGAAAACGGCGAGAAAGGCAAGATGCTGCAGAGCTCGAAAGATACCGGCAAGTCGTTTCCTTTCGTGGTCGGCGCCAAGGGCCTGATCAAGGGCTGGAACGAGGGAATGCTGGGAATGAAAGAGGGCGGCACCCGGATGTTGATAATACCGCCGGAACTGGGTTACGGCCAGGGCGGCGGTCCCATTCCGCCCAACCAAACCCTGATCTTCGAACTGGAGTTTCTCAAGGCGTTATAGGCCGGAAAAATCAACAGACTGCAATTAAAAAAGGCGCCGTTTCTGGC